>JBGSRG010000332.1:0-17699 GCA_041737685.1 Phycisphaerales bacterium
CTGCTCATCATGCTCGTCACCGCCTGCACCGCCATTCCACTCGGTATCGGTGCCGCGATCTACCTCGAGGAATACGCCAAGAAGAACACCTTGACGACCATCGTGGAAGTCAACATCTCCAACCTCGCCGGCGTTCCCTCCATCATCTACGGCCTCATGGCCCTGGGCCTGCTCATCCACTCGTTTCATCTCGGCCAGAGCATCCTCACCGGCGGCATAACGCTCGGCTTCCTCATCCTCCCCATCGTCATCGTCGCTACGCGCGAAGCGATGCGAGCCATCCCCCAGGCGATCCGCGAGGCGGCGTACGGACTCGGCGCAAGCAGGTGGCAGGTCATCCGACAGCATCTGCTCCCCTATTCCATGGGCGGGATCTCAACGGGTGTCATCATCGCGCTCTCACGCGCGATCGGAGAGACCGCGCCGCTCATCACCATCGGCGCTCTCACCTTCATCACCTTTCTCCCCAATGCGCCTCTGCAGAGCAAGGCTTGGCTCTTCGCCGAGAACGCCAACATCGTCATCGAAGCCGACACACCCGTCGCCCAAGCACCCATTGATTGGAACCTGTCCGTCGGGGAGAGCAAGGCGCGCCCGGAGCTTCTCGAAGGCCCATTCCAGAGCGGCACGATCGAGGTGGTCACCCGGCCGCGCGTTTATGACGATGAACCCGCCCCCGCCGATACCGACATGGTTCCCGTCGAGCACAGCGTGGCGATCGATCTGTCGCCCTCCTCTCCCACTTCCACTCTTCGCGGCATCGCTCAGGCTCTCAACACCGTCCCCGGCATCGACGCGGAAATCAACACGGGCGGCCGGCTCACACTGCGCGCTGCAGACGGTATCGAGTTCAGGTTCGCCCGCGACCCCACCGGCGTCCTCCCCGCCATCGGCATCCCTCCCGGCGGCGGGCGCTACGGACCACTCGCCTGGCTCGACTCGGGCTTCACCGTCCTACCCATCCAGATGTTCAACTGGGTTTCTCGGCCCGGCGAAGAATTCATGGCCAATGCCGCCGCGGCGGGCTTGGTGCTCATGATCGTCACTCTCGGCATGAACGCCGTCGCCATCGTCCTGCGATACCGACTCCGACGAAAAATCAAGTGGTAAGCACTCCGCCGCCCATCGAATCCTCACGGTTTCCCTCCCAGACCCATCACGCATCCTCTCTTCGCACGATCCCCTCGGCATCATCACGCCTCAGCCCGGATCGAACTCGGAGCCTCGCCATGACCCGCCTCGATACACTTAGCACGATGACGCAGACGCGAGCCAGCGGCGCACTCGGTGCGGCTTCGGGTCACGGTCCGCACGGCGGCTCGAGTGATCCTTACGCTGGCCTCACCATCAAGTCCGAAGTGAAAGACTTCAGTTTCTTCTACGGCGGCTCGGTACAAGCGGTAAAGAACGTCGCGATGAAAATTCCTGAGCACGCCGTGACCGCCCTCATCGGCCCTTCAGGGTGTGGCAAAACCACGCTGCTGCGCTGCTTCAACCGCATGCACGACCTCTACCCCGGCAACAAGTACCAGGGCTCAATCTCGCTCAACCCCCAGGCCATCGGCGGCGGGATCAACATCGTCGATCGCTCGACCAGCGCGCTCGAGATGCGCATGCGCATCTCGATGGTCTTCCAAAAACCCAACCCATTCCCCAAGAGCATCTTCGAGAACGTGGCCTACGGGCTTCGCCTTCGTGGGCTGCGAAATGGCAGCGATCTACGCGACCGCGTCGAGTACGCCCTGCGCGGCGCAGCCTTGTGGGAAGAGGTGAAGGACCGACTTCAGAAGCCCGGCTACGCCCTCTCGGGTGGCCAGCAGCAGCGTCTCTGCATCGCCCGCGCGCTCGCCGTCGATCCCGAGATGGTTCTCTTCGATGAGCCGACCAGCGCGCTCGACCCCATCGCCACAGGCAAGATCGAAGAGTTGATTCACGAACTCAAAGGTCGCGTCACCATCCTTATCGTCACCCACAACATGCAGCAGGCCGCTCGCGTCAGCGACTTCACGGCCTTCATGTACATCGGCGAACTCGTAGAGGTTGATCGAACCGAGAAGGTCTTCCAGAACCCCGGCAATCCGCTGACCGAGCAGTACATCTCCGGTCGGTTCGGCTGAGTATGCCGGACGGCCGCTGGTTCAGTCCACGCGCAAGCCTCCCCCCCGGCGGCGCTCAGACCATTCCAGCCTCTGCAACATACTCACTTCTTCGCCGGCGCAGGCTCAGCGAGCAATCGATCCAACGTTGCCACCAACGCCGCATCGTCCGGCTTGGTCTGCGGATCAAACCTCGCTTCCAATCGTCCATCACGCCCGATCACATACTTCGTGAAGTTCCAACTGGGCGAGCCCGGCACCACACCCTCCACTCGCGAAGGCTTGGCCTCCATCTCGGCTCGCTCTGCCTGCGACAACATGGCCGCGGCGAAGACCGTCAATCGCTTAAACAAAGGGCTTGCTTCGCCGCTGCCTCTCCCGTCCGGATCAATCACGTTCATCTTCGCGAACATCGGAAACGTCACGCCATACTTCTGCGAGCAGAATGCCGCGATCTCCTGGCTCGTGCCGGGCTCTTGTCCCATGAAGTTGTTCGCTGGGAACCCCAGCACCACAAGACCCGCCCCCGCTTTGCTCTCATACAACTTCTGTAATCCCTCATACTGCGGCGTCAATCCGCACTGACTGGCCACGTTCACAATCAAGACCACCTTGCCCCGGTACTCCGCCAAGTCTTGCCGCGAGCCGTCCAACCGATCAACCTCGCCGCTCAAAGCCGATCCTGACTTCATCCCAGACTCCCGCTCTGCTTGCTGTTCCGTCGTCGGCTCGGGCATTGACTCACTCTCCTTGGTCTGCTCCGCCGGCTTGGCTTCGTTCGGCTTCGCTTCAACTGGCTTGGCTTTATTCGGCTGATCGACGGCTCTCTTGACAGGCTCCGTCATCGTGGTGTTTGCCACCGCAAGGCCCATCGGTCCGCCCATCCACGCTGCGGCCGCAACCACCGCGCAGAAATTCAATCCCCGCCACACTCTGCCATCAACACTTCCACGCATATTGCGACTCCTCATGGCCCTCGCCACACCCATTGCCCGCACGCCCTTCATGCCGCACTCGGAACACCCGACTCAACACGCTAAGCATCGACCAAGCCCATCACTCATTCGCTGACGAGCATACCGCTCACACCCCCCTACCGCCGCAACGGACCGCCCACTGCTTCTACACTCCCTGCGTGCCACAGATCGACCTCACACGAACCGTGCGATTCATGATTGATCCTGCGATCAGCGACGAGCAGATCGTCGCACAGCTCGCCGCAAAGCCGCTGAACTCCTTCGCCGCATTCCCCTGTACTGACACTCTGGCAGGAAAGTTCTTCGAGTTTGACGTGCGCTGCCGCGGCGAGATCAACCCGCACACCGGCTACTTCCTCAACATTAAGGACATCGACACCGCCGTTCGTCGCTCGCTCATCCGCCCCGTCACAAATGCCGTCCGATCGCAACTCAGCCCCTTCATCACCATCGCGAAGTTGTTCCAGTCGCTCCGACGCGAACTGCTTGAGCACCAGACCGCGACTCGTGCCACTCCGGAATCAGCTCCATCACCCCCGCCTGTCTCACCCCCCAATCTCAGCGAACCTCTCCGCTCGCTCGCCTGGAACCTCAGCCCATACAACCGACTGGAGGCCTCGATGTCCCCCGACGGACTCGTCCGCGTAGCGATCCGCCAGCAGTTTGACTTCTCTGCCGCCCATCGCCTGCACGCCGATTCACTCTCGGACGAACAGAACCAGAGCATCTTCGGCAAGTGCAACAACGCCAACGGTCACGGCCACAACTACCGCATCGAACCCTGCGTCGAAGTGCTCGCCGGGCGGCCCGAGTCTCTCGCCGATCGACCCCCCGCCACGCACACCTTCTCCCTCTCAGACCTCGAACGCATCACCGCCCAAACCATCATCGACCGCTTCGATCACAAGCACCTGAACCACGACACCGCCGAGTTCGACACCCGTCGCGGCGGCCTGAATCCCAGCGTCGAGAACATCGCGCTCGTCTGCTTCCAACTGCTCGAGCCTCACATCGCCGCCTTCGCACGATCTGATCCATCCGGGCCATCGCAACAGCGCTTGCGTTCGGTCACCGTCTGGGAAACCCCAAAGACCAGCGCCACCTACCCCGCGATGTAACGCTCACGCGCGCCACACCGCGTCGCGGTTCTCAGTTACCATCGTCACTCGTGCCCAGCCCTCCCAACCATCAACGCGACCTCGCGCATGACTCGCCGCTCGACCCAGGGCTCGAACCACAGCGCATCTTGCTCATCCGGCCAAGCGCCCTCGGCGATGTTTGCCGAACCGTCCCTCTGCTCGTTAGTCTTCGCAACCGATGGCCCAACGCCCGGATCGACTGGCTCGTGCAGACGGGATTTGAGGACGCCGTCGCCTTGCATCCGGCCTTCGCTCCCCGTCAGTCCCCAGTTGAAAGCGAGGCACGCGCAGACGGCGTCGGCGAGAGAGCGGGCGTGAGCGGAGGAGGGGGCGTCATCCCCTTCCCACGTGCCCGCTTCGGCAATTGGGCCAGCCCGCCCACAACCCTCGCCACCATCCGCTGGATGAACCACCTTCGCGCGGTGAACTACGACCTAGTCCTCGACGCACAAGGCCTCGCCCGCTCGGGCCTCTTTGCAAGATGGACGGGTGCCCCCCACCGCTTCGGCTACGCCGACGCCGCCGAACTCGCCTGGCTTGGCGTCAATCATCGCGTCGATGCCCCCGCAAGCCTCCACACCGTCGATCGAATGCTCGCACTCGTGCAGGCTGCCGGAGCCGAACCACGTTCCGAACTGCGGCTCTACTCCGATCCGGCCGAGCGCATCAGCCTACAAGAACGCCCTTGGGCACAAGTCTCCGACCGCTACATCGTCATCGCGCCAACCAGCCGCTGGCCCGGCAAGGTTTGGCCCGCCGGACGTTACGCCCACGTCGTCCGCTCATTGCTCGATAGCGCCCGCCCAGCCATCTCCGCCGCGATCATCGTCGGATCCTCTTCCGAACGCCCTCAGTGCGGCCCTTTGCTGGAACTGGCAATGCACGAACCCCGAGTCATTGACCTTGTGGGCAACACCTCCATCCGCTCACTCATGGCGCTCATCGAGCGTTGCTCGCTGCTCATCGGCAGCGACTCGGCGGCCCTGCATATGGCCGTTGGTTTCGATCGCCCAATCGTGGCCCTCTACGGACCAACCCGCGTCGATCTGGTCGGACCTTACAAACGCGAACGCGATGTGATTCAGCACATCGATCCCGCTGACAAACTCGACCACAAAGACCCCGAAAGCGGCCAAAGACTCATGTCCCGCATCACCGCCAGCGAGGTCGTCCACGCCGCGATGCAGCGGCTGCACACCTGATGCCCTGCGATCAAGACGGGCATATAAACCTCGCAGTGCGAATCCGACCGAGCCCCGACCGAGCACGATCGAACCCCGTTTCAAGCCCGCCCCCAACTGCCCAGCACGCGCTTCTCGATCCGCGTCACCTCTTGACGATCAGCGCGCCCGGCACCGTCTGATCCGCCGGAACGCGATTGGCCTCGTTCAATTCAAACGAGAGTTTCGCGCCGTCCACACCCTCGCTCACATACCACGCGCCGGCCTTGTAGACAAGCACGTTCATCGCCCGGCTCGGATGCACCATCATGCCCGAACGCACACCGGGATCAATCTCCACGCGATTGTTGCTCAGCCTCGCGCGATAGTTCGTCTCCAGATACTTGCCCTGCGTGTAGCCAAAGCCATCGCCCTCGTCCTCATATAGCAATCCAGACGCACCGCCCTGCTCATCCAGATTCACGATCAGCGTCAGCGGCCCCGCCGGCAACTGCTTGGTGTGTTGTACAACCGGGCCGACCGGCACCACCGCGCCCGGACGCACGCGCAACTCCGGCAGATCCGTGTCCGCGTCCCCATCAACCAGACGGAATCGTGCCCAATCACCCTTCGGCAGCGCTGAGACCCGGTCGCCCAGCGGCGTCAATTTGGGCACCACCAGCACATCATCCCCGAGCAAAAACGCATCATCCTCAGACCGCAGCGCCGCATCGGCAGGATCAGCAAAGAACACCGGTCGAACCACCGGCAACCCGGTCTTCGAGGCCTCGCGAAACAGCGTGTAGTAGTAGGGCATCAGCCGATACCGCCGCTCCAACGCGCGACGACACGTCGCCTCTACCTCAGCGCCAAACGACCACGGCTCCTTGTCAATGTTCCCCTTGCCCGTGTGACCCCGCGAGAACGGCAGCAACGCACCGACGCCCATCCATCGCGCAAACTGCTTGCCGTCGCCGTTCCCGTTAAACCCGCCGATGTCCGGCCCCGCAAACGGCTGACCCGACAAGCCCAGGCTCAACGCCATCGACACCGAATGTTCCAGATCATCCCACTCGGCGCTGTTGTCGCCCGTCCACGTCGCCGCATACCGCTGCGAGCCGATGTACCCCGCCCGCGTCAGCACAAACGGCCGAACCGCGGGGTTCGCTCGCTTGATGCCATCAAACGTGCCCTTGGCCATCAACATGCCATAGACATTGTGATACTGCAAGTGCGGCCCAGGGGGCAGTGTACCACCACCGCCATCCAACTCGCCGCCCCTGTGCTGATTGTCCTCGGGCATCGTCTTCGACTTCACATTGAACACCGCCGGCTCATTCATGTCGTTCCACACGCCGTTGATGCCCTGCGCCATAAAGTCCTTGTACAGGCCCGCCCACCACTGCCGAACATCCGGCCGCGTGTAGTCCGGAAACGTACACCAGCCCGGCCAAACTTCGCCCAGGTACACCCCGCCCGCCGCGTCGCGCACCCAAGCATCCGCAGCTGTGCCCTGGTCATACACAAAGTACCCCTCTTCCGCCTTGATCCCCGGATCGATCATCCAGATGCACGAAAAGCCCTGGTCGTTCAGTTCTTTGTTCAGCGCCTTCGGATCAGGAAACTGCGACGAATCAAACGTGAACACTCGGAACCCGTTCATGTAGTCGATGTCAAACCAGATCACGTCGCACGGAATGCTCTTCGACCGGAATCCATCCGCAATCTCACGCACCCGGCTCTCGGGGTTGTACGAATACCGGCACTGGTGATACCCAATCGCCCACAGCGGTGGAAGCGGGATCGTGCCAATCAACCCGCCCAACCGCGTGATCACCTGCTGCGGCGAATCGCCCTGAATAACCACCACGCCATACGCGCTGCCCTCGCCGCGAAACACGATCGATCCGGCAGCATCCGCCGACTCGCCCTTGTCCGTGCCCGTCAGATCAATCTCGCAACGCCACGTCGTGTCGGCCAGCACGCCAAACGCCGTCCCATCCTCGCGCACGGCCAGCACCCACGGGTGCGACTGATACAACGACGGATTCGCCTCGGTATATCCATACGCATCCGTGTTCCAACAAACCGTCTTGCGCCCGTTCCGCAGCATCGACCCCGCAACCTCGCCCGTGCCGTAGAGCGATGTTCCCGCACCAACCGGCACCACCGTGCAAAATCGTCCCTCGTCGTCCTTCCAGAACAGCGGCACATCCGCAAAGCCCGACGGCACCGCACCAACTCCGCGATTCACCTTCGGATCCATCATTGCCAACGACGGCGGCAGCGCTGCCGCATCTACACCCGGCGCATAGAACCTGGCGATCCCCTCTCCAAGCGAGACCGACTTGCCCGGGGCCTCCGGCGCAGCCGCTGCACAGTCAACCACAGCAAGCACGCCCAACGCCAGGCACAACGACGCGATCTTTGAACGATTCAGGCAACGATCAAACATGAATTTCTCCGATCAGGATGGCCAACAGCCAGAGTCGGTCAACAACAACAATCCGCGGCCCGGATTCTAGCACAAAGCCGACCGGACGACCCTTTCAATCACCACCAAGCAGCCGCTCATGCCCGCACACCATCGCGACAAATCACTCCCACTCCGGCTCTTCGTCGCGTGCTATCCGCCAGCCGAGCAGATCGACGAACTTGCCGCGATTGCAAACGCTTCAGACGTGCCCGGCTCCCGTGTTCCCGCAGCGCAGATTCATCTCACCCTGCTCTTCCTCGGTGAAATCAACCCGCGCCAACTCGCCCAAACAATCCTCTCGGTCGAGCGTGCCGCGTCGGGAATCGCTCCATTCATCCTCAACCCCCAGCGAATCCTCACGCTCCCAGAGCGCAGCCCGCCCCGCTTGCTGGCGCTCCAGACCGATCTTCCCGCCGCACTCAGCGAACTGCACAAACGAGTTGCGCACCGTATCGCCCGACCAAGCCATCGCACGCATCGACGCTTCGTCCCCCACTTCACGCTCAAACGCTTCGATCACGGCTCGACGGCCCACCCCGTAGACCAGCAAGTCGAACTCGCGCCGATCATCATCTCGAGTGTCCGGCTGGTTTCAAGCGTTCAGCGGCCAACGGGCGCAGCACACCAAACCCTCCGCACCATCGATCTCGCCGTATAGCAGCCCAGCCCCCGGCCCTTGCCAAGAACCCTGCGCACCAAACTCGCTCAATAGTTCGGCGTCGGAGCGCGAAACTTTTCGAAGTCGATCGACTTGAAATAGTTGATCGTTCGCTGCAAGCCCTCACGCAACGGCACTTTCGGTTCCCAGTTCAATCTCGCCCTCGCCAGCGAGATGTCCGGCTGGCGCTGCAGAGGATCATCCGCTGGCAGTGGTTTGTGAACAAACTTCGCCTCGCGCCCCGTCAACTCGCACACCATCTCCGCCAACTGCATGATCGTAAACTCGACCGGGTTGCCGATGTTCACCGGCCCAATGAAGTCGTCCGGGCCATTCATCATCGCCATCATGCCGTCGATCAGATCGTCCACGAAGCAAAACGACCGCGTCTGCTTGCCGTCGCCAAACATCGAGATCGTGTCCGATTTCAGCGCCTGACGAATAAAGTTCGAGACCACGCGCCCATCAAACGGGTGCATCCGAGGCCCGTAAGTGTTGAAAATCCGGATCACCCGGATGTTCACGTTGTTCGAGCGGTTGTAGTCAAAGAACAGCGTCTCGGCCGCACGCTTGCCCTCGTCATAGCAAGCACGCGGGCCGATCGGGTTTACGTTCCCGCGATAACTCTCCGGCTGCGGATGCACCGTCGGGTCGCCGTAAACCTCGCTCGTGCTCGCTTGCAAGATCTTCGCCCGGCAACGCTTGGCCATGCCCAGCATGTTGATCGCGCCAAGCACCGACGTCTTCATCGTTTTGATCGGGTTGTACTGATAATGCCCGGGCGCTGCCGGACACGCAAGGTTGTAAATCTCGTCCACTTCAAGCCACACCGGGTGGGTCACGTCATGCCGGATGAACTCAAAGTTTGGCGCGTCCAAAAGATGAACGACGTTCGACTTCTGGCTCGTGAACAGATTGTCCAGGCAGATCACGTCGTGACCCTGCGCTACCAGCCGCTCGCACAGGTGCGAACCCAGGAATCCAGCCCCGCCCGTCACCAAGATCCGCTTGATTCCCGCCACGGTTTCGCTCCCTGCGCACGAACCGGGCTTGGGCCCGCCGCACGCTCTCAACTCCCAGCCAGCCCGCACCCTCAAAGTCCGAACCCACCGCTCAACGTTGTACCCCGCCTTGCCTCAACCCATCCGCAGCAACGAGGAACGGAGAATAGGTCGGCATGAAACCGACCGACACTGAGCCGGCCGCACAGTTCCCCAAACACAACGCTCTCAAAGACCCTTCCCCTTCATCCCCCCACCACGCCAACCCGGTCGATCTGCCAAGCCCACCCCATCACGCATCAAGGCTGCTCAGGGATCACAATCTCAACCCCCGTTGGCGGGTTGTGCGGGTCCGGAATCAAATCCACGTTCGCCTCAGCGATCACACGCCACATCGCCCCTTTGCCGTAGAACCGTTTGGCGATGTTCCAGAGCGTGTCGTCCCGCTCGATCACATACGTCCGAAGCGGCTTCTGCACAATTGCCGGCTCCGCTGCACCAACCCCAGTCTCACCCTTCGCCGAGCCCTCCGGCTCCTTCGCCGCCGGATCTGGCACCTGCACCGCCAACCCCTGTAGATTGTTCGGATCTTTCGGGATGCGAATCGTCACGCCCGGACGCAACAGGTCCGGCGAAACCAGCGGGTTGTGCCGCGTCAGCAGCGTGGCCTTGCTCGAATCGCCAAAGAACTTGCGCGAAATCCTCGCCCACGTATCCTCCGGCTGCACCACATAATCCTGATATTGCGGCGGCTCGATCCGAGTCACCATGCGAACCGGTCGCTCAACCTCGCCGACCACATCCGATCGTGCTGCAGTGTTCCCCGCAGCCCCGCCCGCTCCCCGCCCAGCTGGCCGCACAGGCAGCACCGGCGGAGGCGTGATCGGAATCGCATCCAACCCCTCTACTCGAACTGGCTCAGATTCGTCCAGCGTGGTCCTCGGACCAGAGGGCTCCCACAGCCAATACGTGCCCACCCACACCCCCGCAAGCACGCACAGCACACCAAAGAGCCTGCCCGGTCCATCGCGCACGAGCGACCCTCCTGCACCCCCACCTCCACACCCCCCACCACCCCATGCCCGCTCGGCTAGATCGGCTCAAACGGGCCTTCGCCTTCACCAGCCACGGTCTCCAGCACAGGCCCGGCCCAGGTCTCAGCCAGCCAGCCCCGACATGCAAACGTGCCAGGCTGAGTCTCACGCGACCAATGGTCGCCCCGTCGCCACCGTCGATGCCGTCTCACGCTCGTGCGGGTCCGCACCCTTCACCCACACCAGCGGCGCCGCAATCGCGATCGACGAGTACGTCGCGACCACCAGCCCGCACAACATGATGTACGCAAACTCGCGCACACCCTCGCCACCCGTCGTGTACAGAATCAGCACCGCCACAAGAGTCGTGCCCGAGGTAATCAGCGTTCGCGACAAGGTCTGATTGATCGAATCGTTCACGCACTTGCGCGACGCATACGGCAACTTGCCGCGATTCTCGCGGATTCGGTCCATGATGACGATCGTGTCGTTCAAAGAATAGCCCAAGATCGTCATGATCGCCGCGACAAGATTCAGATCGATCTTGAACGGCAGCAACATCAGCGACGATGCCAGGCCCGGTGTCTTGTAGAACAAGTACTCCGCCAGCGCCACCAGCCCGATCGCGATCAAACAGTCGTGCAACGTCGTCAGAATCGCCGCCGCCGAATAGCGGAACGAGCCGAACCGCACCCAGACATAGATGATAATCAGCACCGTCGCCAGCAACACCGCCGCAATCGCACGATTCCGGAAACTTTCGGCAACCGACGGACTGAACGATTCCACGCTCGCCAGAGTCGACGCTTCTCCAAGCGCCGCCTGTGTCAGGGCCCACTCACGATCACGAAACAGCGTCTCCCAAAGATCGCGATTATCGTTGTAACTGATCCGAGGATCGGCCACCAGCACCACCGCAGTCTGCACCTGCTCCGGTGTACCTTCAGCGACGATCACCTCTTCTGTGCGCTGCGAGATATCCCTGAAGTCGTCCTTCGCACGCATCTCGCGAAGCCGATCGCGAAGTTGCTGCGCACTCACCGCCGGCTTGATATCGCGCAGCACGATCGCCGTTCGTCCGTCGTACCGCTCCGCCACGGGCAGTCGCAGCGACGGAATCTCCACGCTATCGCCCAGGATCGGCGTCACGATCGGGTAGACCGGCGAACTCCTGCCGCTGACTGCGTCCGAGCCAGCAAACGTCAACCCCGGCAGACTGTCAATGTACCCTTCAAACGCGCGAGTCACTACGTCCTGAACCACGCCGCCCTTCGAGAGAACCGTGCGCACACGGAACGTGTTGGACGAAACGTTGTCGTCGCCAGGATTAATCACCACCACCTCGGGCGTGTTGCCCGCCAACTCTCGCAGTTCGCCCAGCCGCTCCTCAACCTGTGCCCGCGTCATCGTCCGAGGTTTCCCGTCCGCGTCCGGGCTGAGCACGATCGTCACCGACGTTCCACCGCGAAAGTCGATGCCCAGCAGATTGCGGCTCTCGGTCACGATGAAGAAAACGCCCATGCCCACCAGCAGCGCCGAGAGCGAAAAATTGAAAAACCGCAGGCTCATCCAGTCGATGTTCGGCTGAAGCAGCCTCTGCACCGCCGGCACCGCCGTCGTCAGCATGTCCAACTTCCGCACGCGGTAACGATCCACCAGCAGCGTGAAGATGATCCGCGTCCCGAACAACTGCGCAAACAGCGTCGTCACGGTGCCGATGCCCAGCGTCAGCGCAAAGCCCTTGATCTCCTGCGTGCCGGTGAATCCGAGCACGACGCACACGATCAATGTCGTGATATTGCCGTCAACGATCGCTGACAACGCCTTCTGATACCCCAGCCGCACCGCCGTGCGCAGATCATTGCCTCGCGACAGTTCCTCGCGGATGCGCTCGTAGATCAGCACGTTCGCGTCCACCGCCATGCCGAACGTCAAGATAATGCCCGCGATTCCGGGCAGCGTGAACGCCGCCTGGTTGGCCGCCATCGCCCCCATCAGCAGCAACCCGTTCATCGCCAGCGCCAGCACCGCCACCAGCCCGTACCCGAAGTAGTAGAGCACCATGAAGATGGACACCAGCACAAACGCCAGCTGGCCCGCCCGCAGACCCTGCCGAAGGTTGTCCGCTCCCAACGTCGGCGCCAGAATGTTGGAACTGATCGGCTCCGGGCTGAGTTTGGCCTGCAACGACCCGGCGTTGAGCACCTTGATGATGTAGTTCAGTTCTTCTCGGTTGAAGTTGCCCGCGATCTGACCACGGGCCGAAATGCGGCTCTGAAGGTTCGGCGCGGTGTACACCTCATCGTCCAGCAGAACACCCATCCGCTTGTTCACGTTCGCGCCCGTCAAGTCGCCCAGCCGCGAAGCGCCCAGCACGTCCATCTCAAAGTCGATGGCTGGACGCATGAACTGGTCCACGCCCTCGTACGCCCGAGCCACCTTCCACTCGCCGTCCTCTCGCGTCAGCCGCAGCCCCGGCTCGTCCCAGCAAAGCATGAAATACTCGCCTCGGAACCGCTCGACGATGTAACCTCGCGACAGAAAGAACGCAGCAGCCCCTTCGGGGCTTTGCACCAACTGATACTCCTCAAAGTTCTGGACCCAGTTCGTGATGCGGTTGATCTTGAACCACCGCACCCGCTCCACTCGAACCGACCGCGGCCCGCCCTCTCGCAGCTGTGCCCGCGCCTCTGATTCGCCCGAGAACGTCCCAGGATCAACCGTGATCCGGAACGTCAATACGCCCGCACCCTTGAGCATGCGAACCACGTCCGCCGGATCGTCCAGCGTGCGGCGCTTCGCTTCGTAGTCATTCCACAACCCAAGCACCGGTTCCAGACGAACCTTCGCGTCCGGACTCGCCCGATAAATCTCTTCGAGCGCATCCTCGCGCGGGCTGGGCAGCCGATTGGCCGTTGCGCCGCGAATCGGAATCGGCTTGTTTGACAGTTGCAGCGCCCGTCGAACCTCCGCCGCGTTGATCGTGCCCGCCAGCGCCGGGTCTCGCAGATCTTCCCAGGCAATCTCCGCCACCGCCGCATCCGTCGCCGCAGCCCGCACCCCCTGCTGCGCAATCTCGATCGCGCTCTTCCACTCCGCAACGCCCGGATCCTCTTCCGTTCGGCCAGCGCCCTGTGCTTCAGCGATCAGCCCGTTCAGCCGCTCCACCGTCGCCTGCAAGTCCGTCACACGCGCCCGAGCCTCCGTCCGCCGGTCCCACGCCTCTACCGCCAGTCCGAGCGCCTCTTGACGCGTCGGATTGTCGCCCGACACCGCAGCGATACGAGCCGCTCTCGCCCCAGTCTCCATCTTCGCGATCGCTTCCAGATCGTCGATCGTCAGCGCATCGCCGCCAATCGCCGCCAGCGCTCGCTCAAACTCCGCTCGAGACTTCTTCACGTCGCTCGCCGGCAACGGCATCGTGATCTCGATGCGGTCATTGCCCTGAACAATCGCCTGAATCTCCATCACGCCGTTGGGGTCCAGCCGTTCCTTCACAACCTCCGCAACCTTGCCCGCAACGCCCGTCTCGCCCGGCGCAACGTCCACCGAGTACACCAGGCTCGCACCGCCCGCTAGGTCCTTGCCCAGTCGCAACTTCTTGCTGGGCGGATAAACCGCGAAAGCCGCAAGGGCCAGGAGGATCAACAGGATCGCTGAGTTTCTGCCAAGGTTCTGCATGGTCGGTCGGTTCCGGGGCGCTTCGGCTCATTTAAGCCGGTCGATTTGATCGCAAAGGGCCGTTGTTCGAGGGGTCGATGTCGAGTCAGTGCCACGCCTAGACAGATTCAGTTCTTCGCTCGGGCCAAGCCACACAAACCGGCTTTGGCCCAAACCCACAGAGCTCCCAGCCTGCCCCCGCATTCGCACCCCAAAGCCCCAATCCCGCCCAGCCCCACCCGCCGATCCCCGCGCCCACCACTCACACCGTCGCCTTGTCCGATCGAGACTTGACGTGAATGTCCGCGTCCACCGGCACCACCTTGCCCGCTCCCCCCGTCGCTCCTGCGTTCAGAATCTGACTGATCGACGCCCGCGTCACTCGGATGCGCGTGCGGCTTGTCTCATCGGTGAGCAGCACCACCTCATCATCACGAATCTCCGCAACCGAGCCCATGATGCCCGAGGTCGTCACCACCTGGTCATTGCGCTTCAGGTTCGACATCAACTCAGCGCGCCTCTTCCGATCCTTGCGACCTGACAGCATCGAGACACCGACCATGAAAACCATCATCAACACCAGAATCCAGATAAACCCGCCACCAAACGGGCCTTGCGGTGCCGCACCCGTCGGCAGCGGCGCACCGCCACCAACCGTCCCGGCCGCTCCCGTCGAGCCAGCCTCCGGCGCCCCCGTGCCCAACGTTTCATAAGTTGAAGGCGCAGCAACCGTGCCCGTAGGCGCGGCGGCGGTCGGCTGCCCTTGTGCGAGCAGAACAGTCGTCATTATCGTTGTTTGCATGAATCTCTCACTTGTCAGCGCTCGCGCTCATCGGCCGCAAAAGGCCCAAATCAAACGCTGCGCTCAAACCGGCCGCGGCCACGGGCCAGCACGCGGCCAACGCCTCCCAATCGTCCGAAGCGACCGTCGCCCGAACATCCTTCATGAACCTCTGGAAGTGCCGGAGGTTGTGGAGGCTGACCAGAATCGGTCCGAGCATCTCCTGAGCCATAAACAGATGTCGAATATAGGCGCGGCTGAAGGGCCTTTCACTCGCCCTGCCCATGCCAAACCCCCTCCCAGCCACTCCGACCCCCCCACTTCCGAGGGGTTCCAGCCGTCCACACGCCGCGCAATCACACCCCTCCTCGATCGGCGACGGATCCTCCGCAAACTTCGCGTTCCGCAGTCGAATCTGCCCCTTCGAGGTGAACGCATTCGCGTTCCGACCGTTCCGCGTAGGCAGAACACAGTCGAACATATCGACCCCAGCCAAAACCGCGAGCAACAGGTCGCGCTCATACCCGACGCCCATCAGGTACCGCGGCTTTGCGTCCGGTAACCTCGGTGCGGTGTGTGCCACAACCCTCGCGATCTGGTCCGAACCCTCTCCCACTGCCACCCCACCAATCGCATATCCCGGCAACTCAACATTGCAAACCCGCTCCGCTGACCACGTCCGAGCATCCAGGTCCGTTCCGCCTTGCACAATCCCAAACAGCGCCCGCTGTCTCGAACCCACCGGACTCGCACCTTCCAAATCGCTCCGCCAGCGGTCGTGCGCATCCCGACAGCGCTCCAGCCACGCAACCGTCCGCTCGTTCGCTTGCCGAAGCCTCGCGGCGTGGTCATACACCCGCTTCCGCCGCCCGACCGGCCCCCTATCCGCCCCGCCACCGTCGACCATTCCAGCATCGCGATCCACTGCACCCATCAGCCGAGCCTGCGTCACGGTTTCCATCGCCGGGTCCACCGACGGCGGGCAATCGTCAAACGCCATGATGATGTCCGCCCCGAGCCGGTTCTGAGCATCAATCGCGCTCTCGGGCGTCATCGTCACGTCCGAACCATCCACGATCGACTTAAACGTCACACCATCGTCGCCAACGCTGTTCGTCGCCGCCAACGAATACGCCTGATATCCCCCTGAGTCAGTCAACATCGGCCCGGCCCAGCCCGAAAACTCGTGCAAGCCGCCCATCCGCTGCACCACGCCCGGGCCGGGCCGCAGCAACAGGTGATACGTGTTCCCCAAGATAATCTGTGCGCCCGTCGCCGCCACAAGCCCCGGCATCAGGCCCTTCACGCTGCCACGCGTGCCAACCGGCATAAACGCCGGCGTGTCAAACTCGCCGTGCGGCGTGCGAACGCGCCCCACGCGCGCGGCAGATCGTGCTGACCGGCCCTGAATCAAAAGTTGCACAGGCGAATCGCTGGACACCACCCAAGCCTAGAAGCCCGCTGCCCCCTCAGCACGGGCCACCAACACCAGCGTCGGCCGCAGCCATCCCCGTCGCTCAGCCGCCCCACATCGCCGCGAGCCTGCGTCGCGACTCGACATCTCCCACCAGCCCCAAAGACACCCGAAGCGCTCGCTGCACCGTATCCAGATTGCACAGTCCCGGCCCACCAACCCGCCCATCGCTCTCATCGCTCCCTGAACAGTCGAGTTGATTCAGCAAGTTCTTCGTCGCGCGAATGCCCGTTACGGGCTTCGTCGCTGTGGCCTTGGCAATCTCCATCGCGCGCGCCGCAACGCTTCCGTCCGATGCAACCAGTACATGCACCAGCCCCAACGCAAGCGCACGCTCACCATCAATCAATCCGGGGTCCAGCGTCAACGCCCTTGCGGCCCCCGATCCGACCGACCGCATCACAAACGGCACCGACACACCCGCCGAGATTCCCAACTTCACAACCGGATAGCCCAGTTTCGTGCTCGCCGCCGCCACCACCACGTCAGCGCCGCCCAAAAGCGCGCAGCCGCCCGCGATCGCCGCTCCGTGTATGGCGCACACCACCACGCCCGGCACATTCCTCATCGCGACGATGCACCTTGAAAGCGCCACCAGCAGCCTTCGCAGATTCTCTGCATCAGCATGGCACAACTTCAGATCAAAGCCCGAGCAGAACACATCGCCTTCGCCCCGCAGCACCAGCGCTGAAACACCCGCTCCCCCTTTGCCCGCTCTCCCTTCGCTTGCTCCCCGATCGCTCGCTCCCCGTTCGCCTGCGCCCTCTCCATACCACTCAATCACCTCCGCCAGACGCTCGGCCATCTCAGGTGTCAGCGCGTTCCGCTTCTCGGGCCGGTTCAGGATCACCTCGGCGATCGCGCCTCCGTCCGCAACTTGATGTTGGACAGTGCGAATCACGCTGGCCGCTCCGCGCTGTCCACACCACCCTCTTGCAAACGTCCCTCGCTCGCACTGGCTTCCATCCGCGCCCGTGTCACGATCAGCATCGCAAACGCCGCAGCCGTTGCCAGCGCCTCATCATCCACATCACAGGAATAGCCCGCCTCGCGGATCGTCCGCACCAGCGTCTGCGTCGAGATATTGCCCGGCGCTCGCCCGCGCTCGGGCGTGCTGGCATACGGACACCCACCCAGCCCAGCCACCGCCCCATCAAAGCTTCGCACGCCCACCTCTAACGCCGCCCGCACGCACTCCGCAGCTCGCCCGAACGTGTCGTGCAAGTGCACAGTCGTGCGATAG
>JBGSRG010000168.1:0-7017 GCA_041737685.1 Phycisphaerales bacterium
CCGCCATCGTCGCCGCCTGTGCCCTGCTGCTCGCACCCATCGTTGAAGAGGTGCTCTTTCGCGGCGGTGTGCAATCCGCACTCCTGGGCCTCTTCGGCTCACGATGGGCCGCCATCGGCGTCTCCAGCGCCCTGTTCACCTCCGTCCACACCGGCCTGGTGCCTTGGTACGCTCTGCCCGGCCTCTTCACGCTCTCGGTCGGCCTCGGCATCGCCTACGAGCGAACGGGCCGCATCGGCGTGCCCATCCTCATGCACGTCGGCTTCAACGGCATCAATCTGGCTCTCGCGGCGGCGCTCGCAAGCCTGTCCACGCTCTAGACCATGCTCGAACGCGCGGCAGAACGACCAATCCATGCTCTTTCTCCACCCCTTCAATCTCGCTCCTTGCTCCCTCCTCATCACCCAAGCCCAAGCCGCTACGGGCGACTGGATCGCCTCAGTGGCCTGGGGCTTCTGGCTCCTCGCCGCCGTGCTTGGCCTCGTGGCGTTTCGCCTGCTCTACGTCGGCATGCTCCGCGATAACCCGAAAGGCAAGCGTCGCTGCGGCAAGTGCTGGTACGATATGACGGGCGTACCCGGCCTCACATGCCCCGAGTGTGGCCGACGGCACGAGGCCGAACAGGCCCTCCAAAGGCGCCGTCGTCGCAGGCCTATCACCGCCGCCGCAATCTCGCTCCTGCTTCTCGCTTTCGCAGTGAGCTGGACGCCCAGGATCGCCGAACGCGGCATAGTGGGCAGTGTGCCCGGCGTCATCATCGCCGCGGCCGCCGTGATCGGTGACACATCAGATGCGGCGTTGCTAAACGAGTTGAGCAATCGGATCCCTTGGAGAGGCACAAGTTCGGGCAACTTCGACGCGCTCACGCGATGGCTGGTCAAGATTCCCGTTTCCCGCCGGCTGCGAAACTTTGACACCACCGCTCTGCTGCGGACGGTCGAACTCGGAGGACAATCGCCGATGTGTAGTTTGGACTCAACGCCACGAGGTCTCGGGCCATCGCTGAAGATCGCGAGTTGGCTTGCTGAGAGATCAAAGGAACCGCCGAATCTGCTCGCAACAGGCCTAGAGAATCCTGACCCTCAGACGCGATTGTTCATTCTCAGCTGTCTCTCTTTCAACATCAGACTGACCCCAGACATCGCCGATCGTGTCGTCGCCGAACTTGCGTCCGAACACCCAGAGAATCGCGATGCCGCCTTCTTGGTCGTGGAGCAGATAAGCTGGGCATTCGCCCACCAAACCGACATGGTGTCACGCTTCTTGCTCGCCCATGACCTTCCTCTAAACGTGCTGCTCAAACTCGGCGATCCGGGCACCGCCAAGTTGCTCGCCCTCATCGACCATCCCACTCGTGATTTCGACGCACTCATGGAGCTTTCGACCGCCAGCAGCGTTCCTCCCGGCACCGTCGAGCGTCTCGCGGCCCACGCAAAGTCTGCCATAACCCCGACTCGGCGCAAATGGTCAATCTACGCCGCGTCCAAACTCGCGCCCGCCCATCCAACCGTCGCACAAGCCGCCATCGAACTGGCCCAGAGCGATCCAGATGCCGACGTTCGCCATTCGGCCCTCACCAGCTTCACCCAATCTTCCGTCACTCGCTCCCGGCTCACAACTGAACTGGTTCGGGCGCTCACCGATCCCGCTGACCACGTGCGATCTTTCGCCGCGTGGCAACTCGGCGAACTCGGCACTTTCGCTGCATCAGCGCTCAACGCACTCGACGCCGTAAGCAACGACCCCGTGCCCCGCGTTGCCGACGCCGCAATCAAGTCCGCCCGGCAGATCCGCTCCGCGGTCGCCGATTCCTCGCCGACGCCCCCGACGTCATCCAAGTAAACGTCGCACACGAGCGACCCGGTATCCCTTCCTTCACGCTGGCCGAGGCCCTGTGGCACCCACCGTTCTCATTTCTGCGCGGCTCCGCGTCTTTGCGACTCCGCGGTGAAGCCGAAGCGTTCGGCACCCCGATTCCCCTATCCTCACTCCCCATGCCCTCCATGCCTTCCATGCCCCTCATGCCCCCCGCTCCCCACAAGCCCCGCATCCTCACCGGCGACACCCCCACCCACACCGGTCTGCACCTGGGCCACTGGGTCGGCTCTCTCGAGAACCGCGTACGCCTGCAAAGCGACTACGACTGCTACTTCCTCATCGCCAACGTACACGCCTTCACCACCCTCGCCGACAAGCCCGAGCAGATCCGCGCCAACACCCTCGGCATCGTCAAAGACTGGATCGCCGTCGGCATGGACCCCGACAAGGCCACGTTCGTGCTGCAGAGCGAGATTCCCGCCATCGCCGAGCTCACCTTCCTCTTCGCCATGCTGCTGCCCTTCAACAAGGTCATGCGCAACCCCACGCTTAAGACCGAGATCGACTCCAAGGGCCTCGGCGACACCTACTCCTTCGGCTTCCCCATGTACGCCGTCGGCCAGTGCGCTGACATCCTCACCTTCCGGCCAGAACTCGTGCCCGTGGGCGAAGACCAGGAAGCGCACATCGAGATGTGCCGCGACGTGGCCATGAAGTTCAACCAGCACTACGCCGGCGTAGGCAACCGCGTGCCCCAAGAAGACCACGTCGCCGCCGGCGGCGTCTTCCCCATCCCGCGCGCCAAAATCGGCCGCGTCGCCCGACTCGCCGGGCTCGACGGCGTGAACAAAATGTCCAAAAGTCTGGGCAACGCCATCTTCCTCTACGACACCGCCAAAGACGTGCAGAAGAAGATCAACAAAGTCACCGTGCTGCCCGACCAGGCCAGCGGCCTTGTGCCGCAGTCGCACGTCCTGCTTCAATACTGCGACGCCTTCTTGCCCAAAGACCGCGCCGAGCAGATCCGCGCTGACTATGCCTCAGGCACCGACGTCATGCACGGCCACATCAAGGCCGAACTGGGCGAGGCAATCAACGCCCTCCTCGAACCCATGCGTGCCCGCCGGGCCACTCTGGAAACCCCCGAGGGTGAAGCCCGCGTGCTCGAGATCATCCGCACAGGCATCAAGAGGGCCAACATCGTCGCTGAAGAAACCTTGGCGATGGCCAAGCACGCCATGAAACTCGACTTTGCCAAAAGATCGCTCAGTTTCAACAACGCTTGACCCTCCCTGGGCGTTCTGCGGCAACCGAGATTGCTTCCGTCGGCCTGATTCTGCCGTCGAGGGGCCTCATCTTTCCTGCCCACTTTCCGCTAAACTCCCCGCTGCTGGCCCCGCCCAACCATCACCGGTCCAACCATCCCCCGCCCCGGAGCAACCCCCATGTCACAGCCCGAAAACTGGATCGTCTACCCCATCGAGATCGACGATGACGCCGGGCTGGTCACGGTCAACATCGCCCTGGCCGATTCCGCCCCCGACCGCGAGCGACCCCTCGCCCTCTGCGTGCGGATCCCCTTCGCCGACACCGACGATCCCAGCGAATCGCACGACGCCGAGTTCGAGGCCATCTGCGACATCGAGGACCAGCTCGTCGAGCAACTCGCCGAGCGCCACCAAGGCATCTGCGTCGGCCGCGTCCGCCTCGCCGGCATGATCGACCTCTGGTTCTATCTCAAGCCCGGCACCGAAGAGGCCGTCGAAGCCCTCGTCCGCGAGTCCTTCGCCAAGACCGGCTGCGAACTCAACATCGGTGAGGACGTTGATTGGGATGTCTATCAGGAACAACTCCTGCCCGATCCCTCCGAGATGCAATGGGCACTCGACCAGCAGCTGGTCGACACCTTCGAGGAGATGGGCGACGACCTCTCCGTCGAGCGACCCGTCCGCTTCATCTCATACTTTGAGAACAAACCCTCGGCCGAGTCCTTCGCCCGCCTGGCCGAGTCGGCCGGCTTCGAGCAGGCCGGCACCGCGCCCACCGAGTTCGATCCCTCACTCATCGAAGTCACGCTCGTGCGCACCACACCCATCGAGTTTGAGAGCGTTCACCCACTCTCGCTCACACTCATGGAACTGGCCGAGCAGCACGACGGCGAGTTTGATGGCTGGGAAGCCCAGCCCGTCTCGGCGATGAAGGACTAACCCGATCGCGCCCTCCACTCCCCCGCCCCTAAGCCGCCAGCAGCGCCGACAAGTTCTGCGTGCTCCACACCCCATCGGCGCCGATCATCACCAACTGAAACTCCCCACCGATCGAGCGCGACACGATGAACGTCTGGTTCGTCGTCGAATCAAAGTACGTTGCCGCATAGCCCGAGAGCACCGGCAACTCGCTCAGCCCAACGCCCGCCTTGCTCCAAGTGTCGTTGCCAAAGCGATAGCGGAACATCGCCAAGTTGCCATCAAGATCAATACTCGCGACATACGCCGGTGCGCCAGGCATCAGATACGCGCTCGTCCCGCCCGATTGCAGCAGCGTCGTCTCGCCGCCGATCGCCGTGATCCCGCGATACATCCAGCCGCTGTTCGCCCGCCAGCGGATCGTGTGCGTGCCACCCGACGCGTCGTTGCCCACAATCGTAATGCCGCGCCCCGGCGTCTGAAACGCCGTCAGATCGCCCACAATCACCGCGGGCGTCGCCACAAAGTTCGACAGGTTGATCCCCGTCCACTCCGTATTGCTGGTGCGCCAGAACATGCGAATCCGGCCTTGTCCATCCACCGCCGCGATGTTCAGCGTGCCCCGCGGCGTAGTCCACGCCGTCAAGCCAGCATCAAACCGGGTCGCCAGCCCGATCGGCGCCAGATCACGGTCGCTGACATTGCGAAAGTAGAACCGCGGGTTACCGTTCGAGAGCCCGTTGCGAAGTTGCTGCCACAGCACCACCTTGCCCGTCTTGGTCAAGCCCGTGATCGTCACCAGCCCAGCCCGATCAAACAGAATCGTGATATCACCGCCAATGTTCGTTGAGCCGGCTGTCCGTTTCACCACGTTCAGTCCAACCCATCGCTCGCCGTCCACCAGCCGGTAGAGCACAATGCCCAGGTTCGCCCGCACACCCACAAACTGCTCGCCCGTGTTGGCATCAACGTAGTTCACCACCTCGCCCGTGAAACTCGCCGCGTCAAAGACGTCCGAAAGCACCGTCGTCGTCCACGATCCGTCTGCATCCCGCACCGCATACGTCGGCTTGCCCGCCGCGTTCAGATACGTGACCACCACCCGACCGCTCGGATCGGCGCCGATGTTCGCCTTGCCCGCACCATCGCCCACCAGCGGCAAGTGCGAATCCTCGATCGGTCTGGGGCCAGGCTCCGGCAGTGGGCCGGGGTTTGATCCGCCGCCACCACCATCATCTCCGCCCCCTCCACCTCCGCCCGGCGGCACCACAGCCGCTGGCGGCTGGCCATCAACCACCAGCACATACGTCCCGTTGTCCGTCGGCTCGCCCGCCTCAACCAGCACAAAGTACGTTGCACCCTGCGTCGCGTTGAAATCCACCTGCGCATACTGGTTCAGCACCGTCTCAGAGTCGGTGCCGATGAGCACCCCCGCCGAATCGAACACCGTCACTTTGCGGACCCAGCCCACGTTGCCACCGAGCAAAATCCGCGTCTGCCCCGGCCCGGGCGCAGTAAAGCGGAACAGGTCCGAATCACCCAGCGACGCGATCAAGCCGCCCGTCGCACCGTCACCCACCGCCGCCGAGACCGTGATCACGCTCGCATCGGCCCACTGTCCCGCGTTCGAGTGGTCATCATCCACCTGCACCGACGAAAACTGCCCCAGCAGCGCATCGACCTTCTGATTCCACGAACCAAGCGTGACATTCGCGCCGTACGTACGGCCCGTCGCCACTTCCGTAAAGGTCAGCGCATACGAGCCTTGCGCCAGATCAAACTGATAGTTGCCCGCCGCGTCGGTGGTGTACGTCGCCACCGGCGTACGGGGGTTCGCCGCCGAAGCCACGTCGATCCGCACACCCGAGCGTCCCTCCCCAACCGTGTAAAACTGGTTGCCGTTCGCGTCGTTGTACACCACGCCCAGAACGTACGCCGTGTTGCCTGTGCGGACGCCAAACTCCTGCGTGTAATAGTTGTTGTACGTGCCGCCGATCCCCAGCCCGATGCCCGGCCCAAACTCGTCATAGTGATACGAGTTGTCAAAGTTTGACCACAAACTTAGCACGTTCCGTCGATGCCCCACCGACTCCAGCCACGCTCGATGCGCCGCATCGATGTTCGCATATCCCGCCGCGATGTTCTCGCCCGCACTCCCCGAATAGCCCGCAAGACCCGCTCGCTGCGTGGGATTGAAGCCGCTGGGATTGATATGGTCGAAGAAGTTCCGCGTGGCCATGTCCTGCGAGTGCGCTCTCGCGGCGACCGTCAGATACTGATTCAGCGCCAAGGGCTGCTGCGCCACCAGCCGCGCTTGCTCGGCAGAAGTCAGCCCCGCCGACAAGTTCAGCCCAAGCCGCGTCGCCTCGGCCTGCGGGTTCGCGCGCGCCCGATTCACCAGCTCGGCCAGATACACCTCATCGGCCGACCACGAAAAACTCAGCAGCGTCCGCGGTTCCAGAGCTTCCAGAATCGCAACCTCAGCGCGTACCGCCGTCGCTTCACGCCCTCCGGCCGCACCAATCAACCGCTGGGCACGCTCCGATCGATACCGTCTGGGTGTAATCACACACGCAGCATCGGAGCCGCCTCTCCCCTCGATGAGTGGTGCCCCGGCAGAGCCGTCACACGGCCGTTACACCATCCCGGTCGTTCAACGTTTTCCGAACGCGCTGTCTGATCCCCCGGTTCTCGGACGCGCACTTCGCCAACGCCCCCCCGCCGACGCACCCCCCCAAGCCCGCAACTCAAGCCCGCGGCTCAAGCCCGGAACCATCATCCTTCTCGGCCAATCCTCCGCCGCATCGTTCAGTTCGAGATCGCCCTTCGAGCAGCACGCCGCCGCCGTCGAAGGCCAATCTGCAGTTCCAGCAACCGCGCCAAGCCCTCGCCCGAACGCCGCGATCCCTCCGGCTTTGCTGGCCTCACGCGCACCCCCTCGAACGCCCCTTTCATCGTCGCCCAGTGCCGCGACAGGCTCAGCCCCGCCAGCCGATGCGCCCACAGCCAACCC
>JBGSRG010000374.1:0-3234 GCA_041737685.1 Phycisphaerales bacterium
GATCGCTTACCATCCATCCGACATGCACCCACACGGCCACGATCACGACGATCACGACAACGACCAAGACTCCGACGACGCCATGCCGCCCAATGACGAACACCCCGATGAGCCAACCATCGTGCGCATCAACTTCGGCAAGCCCCTCCCGCTCTTCCCGCTTCACAAGCCCATGCTCCTCCCCCTCGAAGTCGCCCAGGTGCGACTCTTCGAGCCACGATACCTCGCCATGTTTGAGCGAGAAGTCGTCGACGGCGCAGGCCTGATCGCCGTCGCCACTTTCGAGGGCGACAACTGGAAGCAGCAGTATCACGGCCGCCCGCCCCTCCGCCCCGCCGTCTGCATCGGCACCGTCGTGCGACACGCTAAGGCCCCCGACGGAACCTACGTCATCATCATGCAGGGCCTCTGCCGCGCCAAAATCGAGTTCGAACTGCCGCCCGAAGAAGGCCAACTCTACCGAACCGCCATCCTCTCGCCCCTCATGGAGCCAGACGACTTCGTCACCCATGAAGGACATGAAGGTGACGACAACGACGACGAAGGCGATCAAGACCGCGATCACCATGCGGATCACGATGACACCGCAGACACCAACTCCCCCTCGCCACACCAAGCCCTCGCCGATCATCGTCAGCGACTCGCCCGCATGCTCTCGACCGAGCCGCTCTCATCCCTGCGCGACGCACACGCCTTCATCGAACACCTCGAACAGCCCGGCATCCGCCCCGCCCTCATCATCGAATTGCTCGGCGATCTGGTCCTCTCCACAGAGGGCTCCGACCGCCGCTACGAGTTCTTGGCCGAGCCAAGCGCTGCCCGCCGTGCTGAACAAGTGGAAAGCTCCCTCGAGCGACTCGCCGGTGTGCTCCGCAGAGCGCAAGCCCAGCGCGATGTCCCCACCGAGCGCGGCTGCAACTGGAACTAGGTCAACCGGCCCTTCCAACGTCCCCACCTCACACACCCGCGACGACTTGACAATGACGCTCCATCCGCCAATACTTGCACAGTGACGCAAGTACGCAATCAATCTCCGCCCGCTTCCCCCCGCCTTGCCGCACGCCGCCGCGGGCCGCTCGACACCCTGCTCAATCCCATCCTCTTCAAGGCCCTCGCCGATCCCACCCGCGTGGCCCTCATCCGCTGCATCGCCAAGTGCGATAGGGGTTGCTCCGTCGGCGAAGTGGCCGAGTGCTGTTCGGTCGACTTCTCCGTCGTTTCCCGCCACCTCGCGCTACTCGCACGTTCCGGTGTGCTCGAAGCCACCAAGCAAGGGCGAACCGTCTTCTACCGCGTTCGCTACACCGAACTCTGCTCGACCTTCCGCTCACTCGCCGACGCCCTGGAAGACTGCTGCCAGAACAAAGGAGTCCAGTGCAATGACACCTGCTGCTAAGCCCCTCCGCGTGCTCTTCCTCTGCACCGGAAACTCCTGCCAACGCCAGATGGCCGAAAGATGGGCACGCGCTCTCCATGCCGCGACAACCGAGGCCTACTCCGCTGGAACCAAGCTGCACGGCCTCTGAACCCGCTCGCAGTTCGAGCACTGGCCGAAGCCGGCGTTGATATCGCCGCTCATCAGTCCAAGTCGCTCGCCCAAATCTCACCACTCACCCTCGACTTCGTCATCACCGTCTGCGACTCGGCCAATCAGGCGTGCCCGCACTTCCCAGGTTCCACAACGCCGCTCCACGTCGGATTCGACGACCCGCCTCAACTGGCACTACTCGCCAGTCTGACACTCAAGCCTTGCCTCATTACCGCCGCGTCCGCGATGAGATCCGGCCATTCATCCAAGCCTTGCCCCACCAACTCTCAGGAGATTTCGCCGTGACACCAAAACTCCCCACCGCCTGTTGCTCAACGTCCCGCCTCACCCCGGCCGCGCTCGACGCCGAAACCGTCCGAATCAGCGTGCGAGAGGGCTACTCCAAGATCGCGCAAGGCAGCTGCTGCGGTCCCAGCGGCGCTGGCGGCGAATGCTGCGGCGCAACCGCCTTCACACCCGACCAACTCGCAGCCGCCATCGGTTACAACTCCGACGAACTCGCCGCAAGCCCCGACGGTGCCAACATGGGCCTCTCCTGCGGCAACCCGACCGCGCTCGCCTCCCTTCAACCCGGCGAAGCCGTGCTCGACCTCGGTGCCGGCGGCGGATTCGACTGTTTCGTCGCCGGACCAAAGGTCGGGCCAACAGGCCGCGTCATCGGGGTCGATATGACACCAGACATGCTCACCAAGGCGCGCCAAAACATCACGGCTTATCGCACGCAGACCGGTCTGGACAACGTTGAGTTCCGTCTGGGCGAGATCGAGTCGCTCCCCGTCGCCGATGCCAGCGTCGACGTGGTCATCTCCAACTGTGTCCTCAACCTCTCGCCCGACAAGCCCCGTGTCTGGAGCGAAATCGCCCGCGTGCTCAAGCCGGGCGGTCGCGTCGCCGTCTCCGATCTGGCCCTCGTGCAACCGCTTCCACAGTCCGTCCTGACCAGCCTCGAAGCCCTCATCGGCTGCGTCGCGGGTGCAGTCCTTGTCGAAGAAACACGCTCGATGGCCTCCGCAGCGGGCTTGTCCGACATCGTGCTGAGCGCCAAGCCCGAGTACATCGACGCCATGACCAACTGGGAAGACCCGCTCTACAAAGACATCATCGCCAACCTTCCAAGTGGCTCCAAGCCCAGCCAGTTCATCACCAGCCTCGACGCTTCGGCACGAAAGCCGCTCTGAACGGCCGCAGCGCAGCCAACTTGCCGCCGAACGCACCACCTCGCCGAAGTTCGTGCAGAATCTCGCTCACCCTTCTCAGCGAGCCGCCGCGCCCACGCCCAGCAACGCCACCACGTCATACAGCGCGTGCGTCGCCACCACAATCCCAAACCCGCGCAGGAT
This sequence comes from Phycisphaerales bacterium, assembly GCA_041737685.1. Classification (GTDB taxonomy): domain Bacteria; phylum Planctomycetota; class Phycisphaerae; order Phycisphaerales; family UBA1924; genus JAHBK01. The sequence continues at coordinate 2,890 of JBGSRG010000374.1, forward strand.
GTACACCACCCCCAGATAGCAACCGCCCAGCGTCAGAAAGATCACCCGTGCCCAGTCGAGCGCACCCGTGCTGATCCACACCTCGTGATAGAACGCAAACCCGATCGACGTACCCAGCACCGCCACCACCCGTGCCGCAATCTCGCGCGAACCTAAAAGATCGCGAAACACCGCGTGAATCGCCGCGATCCCCACCAGCCGAAACAGCATCTCCTCATACAAACCCGCGCCGATCGAAATCGCCAGTTTCGCCTGCCAACCCAGCGCCCCCAGCGACCCGCCAACACCAACCCCGCCCACTCCGCGCCCGCTCCCCGCTGCGCCCACTCCCCCCTGCGCCAGCAG
>JBGSRG010000428.1:0-1692 GCA_041737685.1 Phycisphaerales bacterium
GTGTGAACTCCGCCAAAAAGCCCCAGCCGACCTCCGGCCCCACCTGCCGCACCCGCAAACCCAGCGCATCGGCGCTCGTCTGCAACTGGTCCATCGTGTTGTAGTGCATCTCATCGCCGCGACCCCGAAGTTGCGGCACAAACTTGCTCTGCCACGTCTCCAGCGCCGTCGCGTTCCAGCGAACAAAGTGCAACAATACGGCCCCGTCCGGCCGCATCACCCGCCGCAACGACCGCAGATACTGATGCACTAGGTCGCTCTTGAGATGCACGAACACGTCATAACTGAACGCCAGATCCACCGACGCATCCTCCACCCCCGGCAGCGTCGCCGTTTCGTCGTGGTGCAGCCGCAGTCTCCCCGCGTGCAGAGAAAACCGATGCTCCATCACCTCAAACAGCAGTCTCGCGGCGTAGTCCACCGCGTGATACCGCTCCGCACGCTCAATCAAGTGCTGCGTCCACAGCCCCGCCCCGCTGCCAATCTCCAGCACCGTTGACCCGGCCCGCACCCGTTCGAGCAGCGGTCTCAGCAGCCACTCCCACGCATCCGGCTCGGCGGGTGGATAACTCCGCGCATACAGCGGCTTGCCACCCGCACGCACGCCCAACTCATACTCATACTGCTCGATCAGACACTCATCCCACCCCTTGGTCTCCCAAGCGCACGGGCACGTCAGCACATACAGGCCCGCCTCTCGAAGCGGCCCGCGCGACGACCACAGCGCATCGCGCACCACACCCTGCGCTGTGATGATCGCAGACTTGGCGCCGCGAGCCACAGCAGTCGCCACGTCCATCACTTCAAGCCCAGCCCACACCTTCCCATGCTTCGATGCGTCGTCATCGATCACGCCAAGAAACGTGCCCTTCGGCGCTCGACTCAAGGGGCACAGTTCGCGCAACAGCCCCGTAGCGCCAACCAGAGCGATCGGCGTCTGCCCCGCGCTCACCAGCCGCTGCACCTGACGCTCGAACTCGCGAATGGTCGGCTCAATCGAGTGAACGATTCCGCTCATGCTCTCCCTTCCAGAGGTTTCCGTTTCCGCACACGCCCACGCACCTTGACCTTCCCCATCCCGTGCCATCGGAGTCGGCTCTGCGACTTCGATGTTCTTCATCCCAACATGCCCGCACTCACACCCGAACCTCCTGCCAGGCCTCTCTTCCTTTGTTTGTGCGCTGCTCTCCGCCGTTCCGTTCTTCCCCACCACCCTCCCGCTCATCCGCCCCGTACAACGCCACAACCCGAACCCCCCGCGCTCTCAGCCCCGCCGTCCGCAACCACATCTCCCCCTCAAACGCATCGCTCGACAAGATCACACAATCCATCTTCAGCACCTCTTCGGCTCTCTCCAGCCGCACCACGGGCGACCCGCACAGCCGCTCCAAACCGCCGTCACCCTTTGCATCGTCATCGATAAACCCCACCCACGGCCATTCGCCAAAGAACCCTCGCTCTTTCAGCAACAGCGGCATCAGTCGCTGCGTGTGCTTGCCCGTGCCATACAGCGCAATCCGCCGCACACCCTGCGATTGAAGCTCATTCACCAAGCGCCACACTTTCGCGGCGGTCAGTTCCAGCACCGCCGCCGGCGAAACGCCCACACCCAGCCCCGCTCCCCGCCAGCGTTCCACATCATCCGGATCGATCGGCCCGGTCAGCCCTTCGCGGCCAGCGCCGCGAACCAAC
>JBGSRG010000461.1:0-5235 GCA_041737685.1 Phycisphaerales bacterium
GTGAACAGCCGCGGATGTCAACTGATTGTCCTTCGGATGTTCGAGCGCACTGCCTTGGATCAACACCCGCGGCGAAATGGGGGCGTGGCGGACGTCACGGCGGCGGCGGTAGCGGCGTAAAGATCAGCCACGGTGGTCAGCGCTCCAACAATGTCCGAATGCCGCCTGCACCGTTCAACGTGAAGCACCAGTACCAACTCCTCGGCGAATTGCTTCGCCCAATCGACACCGAGAGCTCTTTGCTCTTCTGCAATCATGTGCTCGCAGCGTGGCGTGGGGAAGAGAGCGACCTAGTTGTCCGTAACCTTGTGGGCGAGTTTCGGCTCCCGCCCGCACCGTTTCTTGTCCATCTCGCCGCCCGGCAGTGCCTCTTGCAAAGCCTGGGCCCGAGCAATCGAAAAATGGGAACCGAAGAATTCAAACGGCTATTAGGGCTACTTTGGGAGATTCTCGACCATGATCCGGCGATGGAGGATCCAGGCTGGGCGCAGTCCGACCCCACCGGCTGGGCCATTCGGTATCTGGGCCTTCAGCAACCGCTCATCGACATCCTCTTGCAAACGTATGGCCTCGCGGTCGGGCTGTTCACCGGCGACATGCCACGCGGCGCGGATGAGTCCGTGGACATTCCCGCGAGAGTGCAGGAACTATTGCAGATGTGCCCGGTCGCTTTTATGCGCGCCGGCTTTGTTGCGGGAACGCTTCGCATGGCCAACAGCGGTAGAGTGAAGCTCGCGGGAACCATCACGACCGACATTGTTGCGAACCGTCCGTCGGAAGTGGGTGCCGGGGTTGCGGACAACTGGAGCCGCTTCATCGAACTGGCGTCTTGCACGCCATCCGAGTTCAAGCGACGGTCACGAGAATCGGCAATGCCGACAGCAGACTCTCGCTACGACCTCTACCGCTTCAACCTTCTGAGACGGTGTCCCATGATCGACATCGGGGGCGCGCGATTCGTCACAGCGGACCCGCAGCTGGTCTTCGCACGAACCAGTCTCGGGATGTACTACGACGCATTGGGGGCGGACGGCGAGAAGTTCACACGCCCATTCGGGTACCGCTTTGCAAACCTCGTCGGCGACCTGGCCCGGAGCGCCTGCAGGAAGGATCGTGTGTGGTCGGAGCCGAGCGTATCCCAGCAAAGCCGCGACCTAAGGGAATCTAAGAAGGCAGACCATGCAATTCTCGGTGATGCGGCAACCATCCTGATCGAGTGCAAAGCTCTCCGGCCAAGCATGAAGCTGCTGATGATGGGCGATCCTGGCGACGCGGACGCACTGGTCGCTCGCGTGGCGGCGGCCGTTCGGCAATTGAGCGAACACGCCGAGGCTATCCGGGCCGGCAAGTGGGTCTCACTCGGATTGCCCGTGCGCGAGTGCTACGGTATCGTGGTCACATATGGCTGCATTCCATCAGGGAATGGGCTCTTCTTCCGAGGCAAGGTCCACGACCTTCTCACAAAGGAAGGGTGCGCACACCTGCCGTACCAAGTGCTTTCGATAAGCGAGTTCGATTCGTTCCTTCGGCTTGCCGAGCTTGGCAACGCCCCCGACGCCGCTATGGCGACACTCACCGCAAACGACGACGGAGGATTCCCCGGCTCGTTCCAGTCTGCGCTTTCAACCGACGCGATCAGCAGCGCCACGCGGCGGCGAGGCGAAGCGTTTCTCGCCACCTTGCCTACCCATGCCGATGCAGGGGCAGCCGCTCCCTGAGTGACGCTCGAACTGGCTCAGTGGGTCGGCCCGTGGTGGTTTGCAAGCCGCTGTTAGCGTGAGCAACGTGGTGTACGCTGCCCCCATTTGATGCAGACGTCTGACGCTGAAAAAGTTGCCTGCTCGTTGGCGCGCCTGCGGCCCGAGAACTTCAACCCTCGGGCGGAGATTCCGTACGGGTGCACTGCGGAGCACATCCGGGCGGCGATGAATGACTTCCTGGACTTCCTGGAGTTCATCAACACCCAGATTAACACGAAGCAGATCCCTCGCCTTGAGACGTGTCTGATGCCCGCCAACTTCAACAGCATCGTCGGAGAAGTCATGTCGGCACGCGTCCCCAAGCACTGCAAGATGTTGGCCAAGAATAAGTACCACATTGGGCAACCAGACATCGTGCCGATCGGACTGACCCTCGTCGAGTGCTTCGAAGACGAGCACTTCGACCGCCGCGTGAAGCACAGAGTGGATGGAGGCGGGCGGGCGCGGACCTCGCGCGTTCAGCGACGCAGCCCACACGGAGCGGGAAGAGATGTTCCCGGTGATGCCGACGTGCTTAGGTCTGGGCCGCGGGGACGTTCGAGGAATCGACGGCGTTGCCGGCAGATGCGTCCAAGCGGGTTTGCTCGAGAGATTTACCCCTTGCAAAGCGCGCTCGGATTTGTCATGATGTTGACCATCTTGTCGGTCTGAAGGTCGGCAGAACCCTTTGTCCGTGATGCTTGGCGAGTCGCCCTTACTCAAAGATGATTACTCTCCCCTTCAACACTCAAGACCCGCCGCCTCAGGATCCGCGCCACAGGGCCGGGTACGAGGCCGAGCGGCAGCTTTCGTTCTATCTCCACCGCGCGTTCGCGATGAACCCCGAGGTTCATGTTCTCAACGGCCTGCGGCTGGTCGACAAGGACCAGCCCGAGCAAATGGGCGAAAGCGGCGTTGCTCAGATCGACCATCTGGTTCTGCATCGCTTTGGCGCCTTTGTCGTCGAGAGCAAGTCCGTCTGTGAGACCATCACCGTGCAGAGTGACGGCACTGGCGGCGACATGTGGAGCCGCACGTTCAAGTCCAAAGCCGAAGGGATGCCCTCTCCCCTGCGCCAGGCCGAGCGGCAGGCGAAAGCGTTGCGAGCGTTCTTGCAGCCGCATCGCGCCAAGATTCTCGATCGGGTGCCTGTGGGCATGCGCACGCTGTCCAAGCTTGTTCACGGCACCGATCAGCGCGGGTTCCTCAATCTGCCGATGCAAATCATCGCCGCGATCTCGGACAACGGGAGGCTGCGGCACAGCGATCATTGGCGACCGCCCAGCGAGCCGTTCCAGACGTTCGTCTGCAAGGCCGACAACGTCGCCGCGAAGATCGAGGAGGAGATCGCCAGACACCGAGAGTCGGCACGCCTGTCGACCCCGCTTGATGGCAAGTACGGGCTTTGGAGAATGAAGGCGGAGGAGGTCGAGGCGGTCGCGGAGTTCTTGGTGGGGAATCACACGCCGCGGGTGTGTTCAGCGTCGATGCGATCTGAGCGGACTGCGCCGCAAACTTCACCGCGGTCAGCAGCGCAAGCCAAATCAGTTCGCAGCGAGCCGACCTCTGCTGCTTCTGCTTCGGCTGGCGACTTGGATGGCCGGCCGCGGCTCGGTGGTTCGGCGGCGAATCCGGTCGCACCGATTGTGGAACGCGCTGGGGTGGGCGGTGTTGCCTTTGCCTGCAAGCGGTGCGCTGGCACAAACCTCGCGGTGCGTTGGGGCCACTCGTACTACTTCAAGTGTTTCGGCTGCGATGGGAACACGCCCATCCCCGCCATTTGCACGGTCTGCGACGCGCAGGGCGACCGAGGGAAGGTCGTCAAGATCCGGAAGGAAGGTTTGAAGTTCTTCCGGTGTTGTGAGGCGTGCGGCATTGAGGAAGGCATCTGGACCAACCCCGACGAGGGTTGAGAATCGTTGCGAAGTTTCGGTTCCGAAGTCTGTTTCAGGTCTCGCACGGTACAGGGCTTGGGTGTGCTGAGACAACTTTGTGCCGGCGCGACGGCGCGCGGCCGCAGACGGTGCGGATGCCGTGCGGACATGGCTTGCCGGGCATTTGAAGCACTCGCACGTTGGGTTTCAGACCGCTTACTGCGCGCGGAGGCGGACCGCGATGGGTATAGAAACGAAAGAATGGAGCCGGGGGGATTCGAACCCCCGTGCCGGGACAGTCCGCACGATGCTTCTACGCGTGTGTCTGGTTGTTTGATCTCGGCCTGGTGCGCGAGAGCCAGCACCCTTTCACCAAGCCCAGAGGCCGGAGTTGTCTCATTCAGACGCCCGGCTTCGCCGCGGCTGAACCAGCCCCGTGTCTTTCAAGCCCGCCGCTACGGAGCCTTGTAGCGGGCTTGCGCAGCCTGTTATTAGGCCGCGAGAGCGTAGCTGTTATTGCCAGCTAGATTTTGTGCATACTTTTTACCAGGCCTGCATGCTCCTGGACGCGCCACATCGGGCATTCCCTGCCCGGTCGATCGCCAATGTCGGCCCCATGATGTCAAAGAGGAAGTTGACTGGGTGATTGTAGGTGGTCGGAGCGGGCAAGGGCGCGGGCTCAGAGTTCCATGACGACTTTGATGCCTTCGCCGGTCTGCATGAGCTCGAAGCCTTTGGCGAAGCTTTCGAGTTTGATGCGGTGGGTGATGATGGGGTCGAGTTCGAGTCTGCCTGAGAGCAGCATCTCTTCCATCTGGTACCAGGTTTGGAACATGCGTCGGCCGTTGATGCCCAGCACGGTTGCGCCCTTGAAGACGACGTGCGAGGTGAGGTCGAAACTGATGGGGCGTGAGGGGATGCCCAGGAGCGCGGCGGTGCCGCCCATGCGCAGGGCCTTGAAGCCGTCGTCGATGGCGCTTGGGTGGCCGGACATTTCGAGCAGCACGTCGGGACCGTCGTCGCGGGTGAGGGATCGGAGTTCGTCGATCCAGGTTGGGTCGCTTGCGCGCCAGGCCTTGACGGCGCCGAGCTGGCGTGCGAGTTCGAGCCGGCGCTCGTCGAGGTCGGTGACGAAGATGCGGCTGGCGCCCGCGCACTTGGCGACGGTGACGGCCATGAGGCCGATGATTCCGACGCCGGTGATAAGGACGGTTTTGGCGCTGACGTTGGCGCTCATGACGGTGTGGACGGCGTTGCCGAGTGGGTCGAGGATTGCGGCGAGGTGGTCGGGGATGCTTGGATGAACGGGCCAGATGTTTTCTTCGGGCACGCTGACGTACTCGGCGAAGACGCCGTCGCGATCGACGCCGAGAATCTGGGTGTCGCGTGCGATGTGGGCGTTGCCGGTGCGGGCGTTGTAGTCGGTGCCGGAGTTGATGTGGCCCTCGGCCGAGACGCGCAGGCCGGGCGAGAATCGTGTGACGGCGGAGCCGACGCGCTCGACGGTGCCGACGAACTCATGGCCGATGACTATGCCGACGGGGACGCGGCCGGCGGCCCAAGCGTCCCACTCCCAGATGTGGCGGTCGGTTCCGCATATGCCGGCGTGGGTGACGCGGATG
>JBGSRG010000464.1:0-2239 GCA_041737685.1 Phycisphaerales bacterium
GAAGGACACGCGCAAGAAGTTCGGCGACGTTGAGAATCCGCTGCTCGTCTCGGTCCGCTCGGGCGCCGCGGTCTCCATGCCCGGCATGATGGACACCATCCTGAACCTGGGCCTGACCGACGCGGCGACCGAAGGTTTGGCCAAGGCGACCGGCAACAAGCGCTTCGCCTTCGATGCCTACCGCCGCCTCATCAACATGTTCGGCGACGTGGTGATGGGCGTCGATCACGAGCACTTCGAGCACAAGTTCGACGAGATCAAGAAGAAGTACAAGACGCAGATCGATACCGACGTGCCCACCGAGGGCATCGTCGAACTCTGCGAGGCCTACAAGGGCGTTTACCGCCGATACGTCGGCGAAGACTTCCCGCAGAACCCCTTCAAGCAACTCGAACTCGCCATCGAGGCCGTGTTCAAGAGTTGGAACGGCGACCGCGCCATCACCTACCGCCGTCTCACCAACGCTTCGGGCCTCAACGGCACCGCCGTCAACGTCCAGTCCATGGTCTTCGGTAACATGGGCGACGACTCCGGCACGGGCGTGGCTTTCACACGCAACCCCAGCACCGGCGACAACATCTTCTACGGCGAGTTCCTCATCAACGCGCAGGGCGAAGACGTGGTCGCGGGCATCCGCACCCCCAAGCCCGTGATCGAAATGGCCAAGTGGAACAAGAAGGTCTACGACCAACTGATCAAGATCAAGGGCACGCTCGAGAAACACTACCGCGAGATGCAGGACATCGAGTTCACCATCGAGCGCGGCACGCTCTACATGCTCCAGACCCGCGGTGGCAAGCGAACCGGCTTCGCAGCTGTCAAAATCGCCTGCGACATGGTCTCTGAACGATTGATCGACGAGAAGACGGCGCTGCTGCGCATCCCCGCCGGTGACCTCATCCAGTTGCTGCTCCCCAGCTTCGATCCACTGCAAAAGAAGCTCGGCAAGGTGCTTGCTCGCGGCCTGCCGGCCTCGCCCGGTGCCGCCGTCGGAAAGCCCGCCTTTACCGCCGAAGAGGCCGTCACCCGCTCTCGCGCGGGAGAGAAGGTCATCCTCGTTCGTAAAGAAACCAGCCCCGAAGACGTCGAGGGCATGCACCTCGCCGCGGGCATTCTTACAAGCACCGGCGGCATGACCAGCCACGCGGCGGTGGTCGCTCGCGGATGGGGCAAGTGCTGTATCGCAGGTGCCGGCGACATTCAGATCGACGCCGCCAAGGGTCAGTTCACCGTCGGCGGAAAGACCTACGGACGCAACGACGTGATCTCGATCGACGGCTCCTCGGGCGAACTGATGCTCGGCACCATCGCCACCGTCCCGGCCAAACTCTCGGGCGACTTCGCCAAAGTCATGCGATGGTCCGACAAGTACCGTGTCCTGGGCGTGCGGACCAACGCCGACACACCCGCCGATGCGCAGCGAGCACGCGAGTTCGGCGCTACCGGCATCGGCCTGTGCCGAACCGAGCACATGTTCTTCGAGGGCGACCGCATCCGTGCGATGCGCAAGATGATCCTCGCAGAAACGGTCGAGAGCCGCGAGAAGGCCCTTGCCGATCTGCTGCCCCACCAGCGCGACGACTTTGTCGGCATCTTCACCGCGATGAAGGGCTATCCCGTCACCATCCGGCTCATCGATCCGCCCCTGCACGAGTTCTTGCCGCACGACGAGAAGAGCCAGCAGGAAATGGCCAAGGCGCTCAACGTAAACGTCGACAAGATCCGGCAGCGCGTCAGCCAACTTCACGAACTCAACCCCATGCTCGGCCACCGCGGCTGCCGCCTCTGCGTCACTTATCCCGAGATTCTCAGGATGCAGGTCACGGCCATCGCCGAGGCGACCATCGAGTGCATCCGATCAAAGATCAAGGCCCTGCCGGAGATCATGATCCCGCTCGTCGGTACCAAGCGAGAGATCGAGCACCTTCGAGCCCTCGTCGAGCAGACCATTCACGACGTGCGCACCGCTGAAGACTACAAGCCCCGGCTCGACATCAAGATCGGCACCATGATCGAGATTCCTCGCGCAGCGCTCGTGGCCGACGAGATCGCACAGCACGCAGACTTCTTCAGTTTCGGCACCAACGACCTCACCCAGCTCACCTTCGGCTTCTCACGCGACGACATCAACACCTTCCTCCCTGACTACTTGCAGAAGGAGATCCTCGAAAACGATCCCTTCCAGACGCTCGACCGCACCGGCGTCGGTCAGTTGGTCAAACTCGGTATCGAACGCGGT
>JBGSRG010000470.1:0-4787 GCA_041737685.1 Phycisphaerales bacterium
GCAGACCACGATCCATGCGGGCAACCGACGCGAAAGTTCAATCACATAGCGACCCTGCCACTCTGAGAAAATCGATTGACGAGCCGCAAACGGCGGCGTCGACAAGATCATCTCGCCATCAGCCGTGTGAACCACCCGTCCCAGCGTTCCCTCCGCCGGACCGGGAAGATGTACCGGTTGAGGAGGTGGTCGTCGAGCGATCAGCGGTGTCACCACCCCTGAACCATCACCCGCGCCCGGCGCTTCGTCGCTCGATCGCTCCGCTTCCTCGATCGAACGCAGAATGGCGTTCATCGATCCCGCTGCCGGAACATGCGCCGGCGGTTCAACCCGATCGCTCGAGCGTTCACGCCGGTCCCGATCGTCGTAGAGCGGCACACGCTCGTCGCTCTCAGGAAGCCGAAACCGCTTGCGAAGACGCTCAACACGATCCGACCTGCCCGCCTGCGCATAAGACATCCACCACGCGCTGGCGGCGATCAGTCCAAGCACGGCAATGAGCAAAAGCCATCCCAAAGCAACGATCAGCCAACGGCGACGGACAACCCAGGCCCCGGAACCGCTCCGGAAACTCCCCGCGAACACCCTCTATACGTTGGCCGCGCGGAAATCTGGCCCAAATCCTGCCTGGCCCAACATCCAGTCTGCCACAACCTCAGGGTTCTTTCGCGTTCCGATGCCCTCCACGCGCGCCCTTACTTCGGAAACAGCAGCGTGAACGTGAACCGCAAGCCCCACTCTGGCCCACCCGCCGGTGCGTCGGCGTAATAGCGCCCACCCACCGTAAACTGCACCGGCTGCCCGCTGAGCACAACCAACTGACTCACCAGCAAGTTCAACGGCAGAGTCAGTTCGTCGCGCGTCCAGTCATAAGTGGCTTCTGCGTTCAGGGCGAGCGTCGTCGCCGAGGGCCACGTATACGAAACAAAGGGCTGCACAAACGTGCTGTTGATCGTGTCGTGATCGTCACTGTCCGTCACGCTCCACAAGTGGTTGGCCAGAGCGCCGTAAGTCCATCCATGCGATTGACGCAGTGCCACAATCGTTGGCCCAATCGCGAACTGCTCACTGCGAAGTTGCGGGTCCGTCCCCGTTGGCAGAAGCGCCACCGGGCCAGCACCCAGAATCCACCCGCCCACAGGCTCCTTAGGCGAGAAGAAGGCCGACTGCAGCACGTCTCCGAGACCAAAGTCACTGTCCAGCCCGTCCGCCAGCGATTCCTGATACACAATCGGGATAATGGTCCGCGAAATCAGGTTCCAGTCGTCGTTGAGGCCGATGGGAATCACCGGCTGGATGTTCAACGTGAATCGCCCAGCTTCCTTCGGACCAAACCCGTCGTCGTAGTTTAACTGGAAGGGAACACTGATCAGATCTGCAACTGGGTTCTGAAGTCTCTTCGCAAGGTCGTTCGCACCGGCTGGCGCTCCGTCAGGGGCAGCCGTCCCCGCGTCCGCCGCACCCTCAACGGGCTGCAGCTGTTGCGCATCGCTCGCGGTCGCCGCGTCTGTACTCCCTTCCCCCACTGATCCGCTCTTTGGCTGCGAAAGACTTGGCAGCGCGGCCTCGGCCCAGGCGCTCCCAAACTCAAGACGCGTCGCCGCCGTCACGATCGACTCCATCGCCAGCGGCGATGCCTGAGAAGCCGGTGCCCGCTCGCTCTCGGCGCCCGTCGCGGTGCTTGCGCACACTCCGACCAACACCACACGCAACGCTCTGCTGTTCATCGCAATCGCTCCTCACCTCAACCAATGCCGCTGATCGCTTTGGCCCGCACCCAACCTTACGGACCAACCCCCTCACCGAATCCCTCAGAAACAAGTCCGCCGCAGTCTACGTCCAAATCGCTCTGTAGTGCAAGCCCGATCCGCTCAGCAACATCGCCCAGCCTGCACGATTCAAGAGCGAATCGGAGACATTCACTTTCCGCCCCCTACGCCTCGTTCAGCATCACCTGCCACCAGCCCACATCGTGCCACGAACCAAACTTCCGCCCCACTTCCTTAAACTTACCCACATACGCAAAGCCCATCGACTCGTGCAAAGCACCTGACGCCTCGTTCGGCAGCACCGCCCCCGCCACAGCAGTGTGAAAGCCCGCAGCCCGAAGCCGGGTCAACAACTCGGCGTACAACGCCCGACCCAGGCCCCGGCCCGTGCGTTCCGGGTCCAGATAGACCGAAACCTCCGCAGTCCGCGCGTAAGCCTCCCGCGCTCGCCACACTCCCGCCTTGGCATACCCCGCCAAAGCAGTATCGCCCGCTTCAATCACTTCCGCCGCGAGCCACGGGTACCGCCCGCACCCTTCGCGCCACACTCCCGCGAACTCGGCCTCGCTCATCGCTGTGGTGCCAAAGTGGACCGGCGTGTGCTCGATGAAGTGATTGGTGATCCGGCACGCACCGCCAACATCGCGCTCTTGAAAGGTCCTGATTAGCACGCCGCCATGATAACCACAAAGTCCATTTCCTGAAACCGACGCCCCGCCTGGGGCCTCAGCGCTTCCGGATCGCCTCAACAATCGTGACCAAACTCAACACCCCCGCCAGCGCTGCCACCAGAACCGAAAGCCGGCCAAAGTACCAGCCCCCGCCCGCCGCCAGCAAGCACACCACCGCGCCCACAACCGACGCCGCGGCGAAAGGCAATATCGAAACGCCCACCCCCCCCACAATGCCGCCCAGAGCCCATCGGTTGGTCGACGCAAAGTACACGCCGATGCCCATAACCGCCAGCCCCGCCAAAAACTGCAGCGCCCACATCGTGCGGTCACGCTTCGGCGGTCCGCCGTGCTCTACCCCAAGCCGCGCGTTGTTCGGATCGTTGCCGTGCAGTTCCATCGTGACCATGCTACCGCCAAATTGGTCGCCCGGTCGCACGCCTCACGACACCGGCGTTCCACCCACTCGCGCCTCCGACTTCTCCTTACGCCTTCGCTGCAACTCCGCGTCGATAAACGGCTGAATCTCGCCGCGCAGCACCCGCTCGTAGTCCGTCGATTCGGTGTTCGTTCGATGGTCCTTCACACGGTTGTCGTAGAAAACATACGACCGAATCTGCGTGCCCCAGCCGCGCTCCACCGCGCCTCCCGTCGCTTCGTTCAGTTCCTTCGCCCGCTTGTCGTCCTCGATCTGCTGCAACTTGGCGAACAGAATCGCCAGCGCTTGCTTGCGGTTCTGCGACTGATCCTTGTACGTGTTCGTCACCACCATGATGCCCGTCGGCTTGTGGATCACTCGAATCGCCGTCGCCACCTTGTTCACGTTCTGGCCGCCCGGTCCCGCCGCGCGAACGAAGCCGATGATCTCAAGGTCCCGGTCGGGCACCTCGACCGTCGTCTCCTCAATCTCCGGCGTCACGTCCACCGTCGAGAAGCTCGTCTGCCGCTTGCCCTCTGCGTTGAAGGGCGACACCCGCGCCAGGCGGTGCGTGCCACGCTCGCAGTTTAGGTACCCATAGGCGTAGTCGCCCTTGATGTGCAGCGTGACCGAATCAATCCCCACCTGCGTCCCCGGCGTCTTCTCCACCTCTTCCATCGAGAATCCCATCTTCTCGCAGTAAAAGATGTACATCCTCAGCAGCATGTCGGCCCAGTCGTTGGCCTCGGTGCCGCCCGCGCCGCCCGAGATCGTCAAAAAGCAGTCGCCGTGGTCATACTTGCCCACCAGCAACGACCGCAGTTCAACCTTCTCCATCTCCCCGCCCTCTTTGGCGAGGTTCCACAACTGCTCGTCGGCCTCGGTCAGAAAGTCCTTGTCGCCGGTCTCTCGCGACATGTCATACGCCACGCGCGCGTCGCCGAATCGCTCAGCGACCTCGTCCACCGGCTCCAGCAGCGCGTTCAACGCCTTGAGTTGCCCCACCGTCGCACGCGCCTTGTCGGGCTTGTCCCAGAAGTCCGTCGCTTCCATCCGCGCCTGAACCTCTTTCCTCTCCTTCACACGCTGGTCGTAGTTAAAGAGAGTCGCAGATCGTCAAGATCCGCGCCTCAAGATCGTCGATCACCGATTGATGCGAGTCGTAATGCATCCGCTCATTCTCCGGGCCGCGAGCGCAGGCTCATCCATTCACCCACCGATCGCCACCAACTCAACCGCCAGTTTAGGCTCCCGGTTCTCAATCCCTCGCGCCCCTCTCGCCCCAGAGTCGCCCGCCGAACGTCGTACAGTCCGCCCATGTTCTCCCGCTCCGCAGAGCATCCCACACATCACTCCGCTGCCCCTGCGCCATCGCTGATCGCCCTCGTCTCCACCCCCCCACCCGTCCCCAACCTCAACCCCAATCAGCCCTCATCACGAAGCAAACTTGGCGCAGCATCTGCCTACCTGCTCCTGGGTCTTCTGGTCACGCTCGTGACCACCGTCGTAGTGCTGCTCATTCTCCGCCGCGCACGCTGGATTCACCTCAACCGTGACGCCAAGCACGGCCGCTCCAAGAAGCGACCCCACGGCCGAAAGGCCGTCGATCCCTGGACCGAAGCTGGTTCGCGTATCAAACCCGCACCCCGCGGCTGGCATCGCGGTCAAGGCTGGCTTCGCGGCAAGCCGCCCAGCGCTGACGACGACACCGTGGATATCGACCCCGATGAGCCAGATCAGCCCGACATCGGCCCCAATGACGTGAGCCACAACGGCGACAATGGACACACCGGCCCTCGAGAGCCGAAAGATCCCCGTCCGCAAGCCTGACCTCGCACCAGTCGTGGTTCCTCAACGACCCACGCCGCGAATTCACACGGCTCCCATCCCTCAGTCTCCGCCCGGCTCGCCACCCGCACCGGCCTCGCC
>JBGSRG010000156.1:0-4075 GCA_041737685.1 Phycisphaerales bacterium
CGCCTTCCGGCAAGGTGTACAGGCGAATCACCTCCAGCAGCGCATCGCTCGCCTCGGCAGACCATCTCGCGTCCGGCTCAAACGCCTCCGAACTCGACCGGATGCGCGTGCGTGCAGCGTCGAGCAACGGAAGCGCAACGCTCGACCGAATCAGCGCCCGCGCCGCCTCGGTCCGCTCGTTCACAAGCAGATTCGAGCCCGTGTCGCCTGAGAGCGCAGCCACGGGATAAAACACCGCCGGCACGCGGATCGGTCGCTCGGCGGCCTCTCGCAGCGCAGTCGGAATCGAGCCACGCCGCTGCAGACTCGGATCAAGTTTGATGTCCGTCAGTTCCGCCGAATCCGCCGCGTCGCCGCGATAACGAAAGAACTCTTCACCCGCCAACTGCTTCTGAACGATCGGCAGCAGGTGTCGGTCGGTTCCCAGTGCCGGATCAACCGGCACCTGCATCGAGCCAAACGCCCGCGCCGTGGCCGACCAGAACTCCAGCGGCTCAAGAATCGCCGTCGAGAGCGACCTCGCACCAAACCACGTCAACCCCGCCAGCAGCAGCACGCCCAGCGTTGCCGACCCAAGCACCACCGCCGCGCGGGCCCGGCGCAACCGAGCCGTGTTCAGCACACGAGTCACCAGACCGCGCTCGCGAAACATCTTGTTCATGAACAAGTCGCGCAAGAAGAACGCTCGGTCCCGCTCCCACACACGGCCCTCTGGCAACTGGCCGATCGGCAGTCCGAGCGCCTCAGCAAGGTCGGCATCGAGCGCTGATCCCTCTCGCATCGAGCTCGTGAAATAGATGCCCCGCAAAAACAACGGCTTGGCCGACCACTCGCCCTGCACAAAGATCTGCGACAGATACTGCCGCAGCCGCGGCGCAACCTTCAGCATCGACTCCGGAAAGGCGTACAACGCATCAACCTGATCCGTCCGGCGAGCGCCCGGGTCCTCGGTGTGAACCGGATCAAGCAGCAGCCCAAGCCTTCTTCTCGCCAGCCGCTGGTTCACCGTCTCCAAATGCCGATCCACAAGATCAGGATCAAACGGCGTGTCCAGATCTTCCGGGTTCGACCAGCCCAGCATCTGGTGCTGAAGTTGTGGCTCCTTGATCGTGTCGAAGAACTCGCGGAAGCCATTGATCAGGTCGGCCTTGGTGATCGCGACAAACACCGGGAACCGCACCCCGAGCGTGCGCTGCACCGTGTCCAGTTGCTTGGCAATGCGCGACGCCTTCTTCTCGATCGCGTCCGACGTGTCCGTGATCAGGCTCTCGGCGGGGATCACCAGCAACATGCCGTTGACAGGCACGTTGCCGCGATGCTTGCGCAGCAACTTGAGAAACTCGACCCACTCGTTGGTCGAACCCGGCTCAACCTCCTCGAACATCAGCCGGCCTGCGGTGTCAATCAACACCGCGTGGTTCGTGAACCACCAGTTCATGTTCAGCGTGCCGCCCGAGCCTTGCAGTTCATCCTGCAAGCCCGGCGGAAAGCCCACGTTGCAATGCCGGATCGCCTCGGTCTTGCCGCTGCCCGGCTCGCCCACCACCAGATACCACGGCAAGGAATAGACGTTCTTGCCCGCGGCCTTGAACTTGTCCAGCCCAGAATCAAACGAGCGGCGAAGGTCGTCCATCCGCGCCCGGCGCGCAGGCTCGCTGATGCCCACAGGCGTGGCGGCGCCCGCCTGAGAGAGCGCTTGCTCAAACGGCGACGACTGCTTGCGAGACCTTGCCGAAAGCACGGCCTGAAACCCCATCAGCAGCAGCGCCACAAACAACAATCCGCCCAACACCACCCACAGCGCCGCCGTGCCGCGAAAGACCAGCGCCAACGGCACAATCACCACCGCTACACCCAGCAGCACCACCACCTTGCCGACCCACGACAACGACGAGAATCGACCCAGAAGTTCGCTCACTTGCCGCCCTCCCCACCCGCGTTCGACCAGCCGGTCAGTCGCACGATCTCGCGAAGCGTCTGCTTAAGTTCCGAACGGCGCTGCGCGTACAACGTCGCGTTCGCCGCGACCACGGTGATCGCCAGCCCCAGCACCACCACCGCCAGCGCCGCCACCTTTGTTCCGGGCGGTTCGGCCAGGTCCGCCGTGTTCACCCGCTCATACGCCTCGGGGCAGATGCGCTCGGTCCGATCCGAATCGACCCGCGATCGAATCCGCGTGTGAACTTCCTGCATCTTCTTGCGAAGAAACTCGCCCTGCCCCGCATACCAGCCCGCAAAGCCAAGCCCCATGCACGTGTAAAACACCGTCAGTCGATCCACCGCGTCGGGCGAGGGGTCTTTCAGCGCTTTGTCCAGTTCGTCAAAGAAGTCCTCATCGCCTCCGGGCTTGCCACGCGCAAGCGCCAGGTCCGTCCACGTCTGCGCAAAGTTCAACTTGCTCGAACGAATCATCCAGTCGTAGAAATAGATCAGCACCATCTCGATCGAGTCGAACTGCGCTGCGAGTTTTGGGTCGGCCTTGGCCTTGCTCCGGGCCTCCTGCAGCGCCTCGACAATCTCGGCGCGAGCCTGCGCCGACTCCGGCGACACACCCTTGCGCGCTGAGCGATTCAACCGGCACACAATCTGAAAGATCGGTTCACACAGTTCCAGCAGCGTCATGGATTCCTTCCACCTTGATCTTGTTCAGAAAGTTCGCCCAACAAACTCATCCGCAAGCCCAACCACAATCGCCCACAATGTGTGCGCGTGGTCGTCACCGCCCCTCATCAGCCCGCGCTCGCCGTCCGAAACAACGACTCGGCGTGAGCCGCCATCGATGCGTGCAACTCACGCTCGATCGTGTCGGCATCTAGGCCCTGCGCAAGTTCTGAATACTTGCGCCAGCACTGCACCTCGTGGCCAACCATCACACTCTTGCCGCCCATCTTCACGCCCGCCTCGATCTGCGTCGGGGCCAGCGAATGCGCGTGCGACTGCGCATACTGCCTGCCCGCCTGGTTCAACGACGCAATCAGCGCAGCGCCCAGTTGCCGCAGACGGTCCAGTTCGGCCTTGATCTGCTCGCGTGTCACGCTGGCATCGCCCGACGCGAATCGGGCCACCATCTGCTTCAGGTTCTGCTGACGCTTGATCGCCGAGTTAGGCGCAACGGCCTTCCAGGTTCCCCAGAGCAACTGGTCAAAGTTGCCCACCACCTCGTTGAGCATCGCCGCGAGTTCGATCGCACGATCAGGCGAGAGTTGGCGCTCGTCGGCCACGCCCAGCGACGCCGCAGGCCGAAACACCGCACCAGACGAATTTCCCGGCTCTGACATGTCGCTCGCCTCGCTTTCGTTCAACCAATCCCCACCCTGCCCCCCGCCCTGCCCACCCCCAGACCAACCAACCCATCTCCTCCGACAACGCTGTCCATCCCGGCCACCGCAGCCCGCACGGCCCAAACCCAGCCGCGGCCAGACCCTCAGATGTTATGGGATCATCGCTGTCCTCCGCAAACTCCGCGTCACGCAGTCAAAACCGGCGTGGGCCGCACGACCCTCCCGCATTTGGGGGCACGCCCGCGCAACCAGCATCGCACGCTCCAGAGCACCAGCCCGGCGTTCGATGCTGGACTCGCGGCGTGGGCCTGGCCCTCAGCACGCAGGGAGACACAGCCATGACCATCCGTGCCGCGACGAATCCTTCTGCTTGGAGCCGTGGACTGAGAACACTGGCCCTCACCGCAGGCGCAGCGGGCCTTCTCGCGGGCCTCTGCGGCTGCAACTTCAGCCGCGAAATGGCCACCAGCAGCCTCGACATCGGCCGCTCACAGCCCGCCAAACTGCGGTCAACCGCAACGCAAACGCACACGCCCATGTCCGCTCGACAGCCGCAGCAGCGGACCATGTTGGTCGCTTCTGACAATCTCGGCGGCCGCATCTTCCCCGATGCCACACTGCCCGCAACCGCGAGCAGCAACACCGCCGTCGCGACCGTGCCAACTACCGATCAGTAATCTCAGAGCCGAGCGGCTCGGGTCGCACACTCGCACCAAAGCCTCCGGTCGCCGAACCACCGTTGCGCCATGAGGCGTGCATCAGCTCTCCATCGGCTCAGATCTGCGCCGCCGACG
>JBGSRG010000538.1:0-2849 GCA_041737685.1 Phycisphaerales bacterium
CCTGGCCGAGCCATCCCCCGCCTGGCCCGCGATGGCCTTCGCGTCTGACGCGCTCGCGGGTCGGCGCATCGTCGGTACCATCCCCACCGAATCCGGCGCAGTGGCGATGATTCTCGCGGCGACCGATGAACAAACCGGTCAACTCACCCGCGGCGCTCTGGTCGCATGGAACGAGCACGCCGACCCCGAACTCGCACGGCTCGACGTCGATCCGCTCGGCGAGAGCCTTCGCATCGTCGACTGCTTCGGCAACGAACGAGAACTCTCCGAAGAGGAGCGATCGCTCGGCCTCGCGCTGGGCGACATGCCAGTCTTCGTTGAGGGCATCGAGCCCAGCCTGGCCCTGTTCATCTCGGGCTTCAGCGTCGAGCCTCGCTTCGTCCGCTCAAGCGTCACCGAGCACGAGCACGCGATCTTTCTGACCAATCCTTGGCCCATCCGCATCACCGGCTCGTTGCAGATCCGCGAGGCCGCCGACCCCGACGGCAAGGCCCGTCGATCTGGATGGAACATCACCCCGGCCGGGGTTCTCGACTTTGCCATCGGCCCGCGAGAACGCCAGCGCATCCCCTTCACGTTCACCTTCGGCCGGGCTCAACTCAGCGGCCCAAAGCGGCTGGAAGTGCTGACTCGAGTGAGCGCCCAGCGCGAACACCCGCTCCTAAGACTCCGCTTCACGCTCGACGTTGGCCTCGAAGACCTCCAGTTGGACCTTGAAACCAGCCGCTCGCCGGGCATCTCTGGTCCTGATCTGGTCGTGATCGCATCGATCACCAACTCCGCCGCGCGAAACCGCACACTCCGCGTCGAGGCCGCCACCCGCGACCTCCCCACCCAGCAGCTGCAAGTCTCAGACCTCGGCACCGGGCAGACCGTCATCCGGCGGTTCATCTTCAAGGACGCTGGTGGGCCAAACAGTTCTGGCCGCATGGTCGTCGTCTCGCTCTCTGACCTTGAAGAGGCCGACCGCCTGAACAAGGTCATCCAGGTGCCTTGAGCAGGCCGCAGACCAACCGACGACTTTCGATAGCTGAGCACAGAGTTGCTCTGCACGCACACTCGCTCCGCCCACACCGCGCCCAGCGTCCGAAGCACGCCCGATCCGATCCTGCGCCGAACCGCCCTGAGGGTGCCACAATGCCGCATGGGTGCTTCTCCCCCTCCTTCCCCCGCGCAGACCTCTCCCGCCGACTCACCCGAGCCGCACCTCGGCCATCGCACACTCCGAAGATACAACGAAGGCGTGCTGGCGTTCGGCGACCGCCGCGCACCGGTGCGCTTTGTGCTTGATCGAACCAGCGGCCAGGTCGTCATGCCCATCGAGCCCGCAGCGCTCAGCGCCAAAGACCACGTGCTGCTGCTCCCCGCCGAGACGGCCTGTGTGCTTCAGGTCCTGCTGGTTGTCAGCGAACTGCCCAACCCCGCCGGCCACGAAGCACCCGACCGCTGGAAGGCCTATCACGCCGCGGCCGTCGGTGCCCCGCCTCCCTCGGGCCTCTGGGCGATTGCCTCAATGGAGGCGGCCAAGACCGAGACGCTCGTCTTCCCGAGCGAGGAGTTGCAAACCCCCAACTCGCTTTCCGCGTGCGAGCATCGTCTGATCCGCGAGCTCAACACCTCGCCTGACCGCGTCGGGCGGGCCTGCAAGCGTTTGCTTGGCGTGGACGTGCAAAGCCCGATGGTGGTGGGCATCGATCCGCTCGGCGCTGACGTGCGAGCACGCTTTGGCGTGCTGCGACTGGAGTTCGCGACCTGGTCGCGCGACGAAGCCGACGCGCGTGCTTCGCTCGCCACGATCCTTGACAGCGAAACCACGCCGCACACTGGCGATTCTGCGGGGAACCCGCAGGCATGAAAGAGGCCCACGTTCACCTCTTCGCGCTGGGCGAATCGCTGACGCTCCCGAACGCCGCAGCCTGCTCGTCGATGGCCGAACTGCTGCAACTCGTCGCAACCCACGCAGCGACCGCCGCATCTAACCACCAACGCCAGCGCGAGCACAAGCCGTCATCGCTTGAACCCGCCCCTCCGAGCCAACGCCCAACCTTTGTGCGTGTACTCGGCGCTCGGCCCGAATCATGGCCCGAGCGACGCTGGCCGACGCTCAGTGAACTCGATCGTGCCGGGGCGGCCAACGTGCCCATTGTGATCATGAGTTTCGACCATCACACCGCCGTCGTCAACAGCGCCGCGATGCAGCGAGCAGGCCTGACGCCAGGCAAGCGCGTACCGCCCAACGGCATGGTCTGCATCGATGACCACGGCAACGCCACCGGCGAGCTGCACGAACAAGCGGCCTACGCCGCGTGGAACGCAGCGCCAGAGCCAACGCCCGCCGAGCGCCGAACTTGCGTGCTGGCAGCGCTGCGATTGCTCCGAGACCTGGGCTACGACGCGGCCGACGAGATGCACGCCCAGCCGTGGCTGGGTTCGCTGCTGTGTACTCTCGAACGCGAAGGCTTGCTCGAACTCTCGTGCGGGCTTTACGTCCCGGCGGACCGATTAGCCCACGACGCCGCCTCAGCGCACACCTGGACCTCCGCTCGAGTGCGATTGGCCGGCGGCAAGGTCTTCGCCGACGGCACGCTCAACTCGCGTACGGCGCTCATGCTGCATCCCTACGCCGAACCGACCGCAGAGGGCGGCCCGACCGGTCGGGCGATGGTTCAGCCGATCGAACTCGAGTCCCGTTTGCGCGAGGCCGAAGGCCTGGGCCTGCACCTCGCGGTCCACGCCATAGGCGACGGAGCCGTGCGAATGGTGCTCGACGCGATCGAGCGCGTCGGCGACCAGTATTCCGGCGGCACGCGGCTTCGTCTGAAAGACCCCGGACACCGGATCGAGCACGC
>JBGSRG010000547.1:0-2082 GCA_041737685.1 Phycisphaerales bacterium
GCCTTGCCGCGATCTCGGCGTGGACGTTCCAGCCCGGCGGCCGGTCCTTGTCCTCGGGCAGCATATCAACGATGCGGTTGGCGATCTCGTGCACCCCGACGTCCGACATGATGGCCCGGCGCAGTTCCCGCCTGGGGCGGTCCCGCTTCCGGGCCGCTGCGGCTGCGATGCGCCAGAGAATGAAACACACCATAATCGTTCGCAAGGTCATATGCCTACTCCCCGCTGTCGTGTCCGGAGCGATGATGCTCTACTTTGTCAGCAATAGCTAGACGGGACGGATCGGGGTCGAGCCCAGCGGCCTTGCAATACTTTTGGCAGCTTCGGGAGTTCACACCGCCGTTTGGGCGATCTACTTAATCGCAAAAGGATGGAGGATAAACCTTGCCGAGAGCGTTGTAGTTGGGGTACTCACTCTCTTTGTTTCATGTGTTGCAAGCGTTCTTACAAGTTCTGTATTACCATACGTTTTGCTTCGATGGTACATTCCCGGATCGATCGGCATCATCTGCGGGATTGCTACGTACATTGTGCTGAGCATTGTCATGGTCTCGCCGAGATTGCACGTAAATGCGGATTCGGCCGCGAGCGCGAGTCCGGGAACAATGCCAACGTGGCGGTTCTTGAGATTCCGGGCGACTTGACAGAGCGGCAGTTGTTCTTCGCGGGCGACCAGGAAGCCTTCGAGTACGACGACGACGGGAACATGACCGCCGACGGCCTGTGGACGTACGAGTGGGACGCGAAGAAGACATCACTGTTTCCGGTACAGCCACCCAGTCTGATTGAGCATGATCTGCTTCGCTCAATGTCCTTGTGCACTTCAGTCGATCATCGCAGACGATCGTGCAGACCCGCACGCACATGTGGCCATTCTGATTCCAAGATCGAGAACATCGCGGTCGAGCGTCGAAACCCGTCGGCCTTGATGATGTTGTGACGCAGCACGCCCTCAAAGGTTGCGCCGAGTTTCAGGATCGCCGCGCGGCTTCGGGCGTTGCGCTCGTCGGTCTTCAGACAGACGCGGACGGCTTGCAGACGATCAAAGGCGTGTTCGAGCAGCAGCAGTTTCGCCGCGGGGTTGATGCGCGTGCCCCGGGCGCTGGGGCCGTACCACGTCCAACCGATTTCGACACCGCGATGTGCGGGCCGGATGTCGAGGTAAGTGGTGATGCCGAGCGGACGACCCGTGGCCGTGTCGATTACGCAGAAGGCGACCGTTTGGGCGGGGCCGAGCAAGTACTCGATAAAGTCGGCCATGCCTTGCTCGCTCGTCTGGGCGGGGCCACGCGAGAAGAGCGCAAAGGTGTCGAGCGACTCGGCGGCGGTGGCCAGATCTGCGGCGTGATCAAGACGCAGCGGTTCGAGCCGAACCCACGGCCCTTCGAGCACGGTTGGAACGATCCATTCTTGTGGGCAACGTGTTTGAGGCGCAGCTGACAGAGTCTGGACTGCTTTCTTCGAGGTTTCTTGCGGAGATGGCTGAAGCGGGTTCATGGCGCGGGCACTTTGTTTGATGGTGGCGATTCGACGACGCGCGCGGGATCAATTGGTTCGATGTCAAGCCGGGCGTTGATGAGTGTGACAACGTCCGGGCGGGCCGGGTGGGGATGTGTGGTTGTGCGCTGATCGGTTGTCAGTCGGACCCTGTATCTGCGGCTGAGCAAGACGAGTTCGGTTCCCGAAGGCGTTTGGGCAAGAGCCGCCAGTGCATTGCCGATCGCGTTCTTGGACCACGCAGCATCTGGGAGCGTGCGGCTGGTGAGCGATTCGGCTCTTCCGCGAGTCGGCTCGCGTGCTTGCTCTCCTTCGTGTTCCTTCGCCTCATTCTCCACCCCCCACTGCTTTGTCACGGACTTCGTCGTCGCTGGCTTCTTCGTCCAGGGTTGCGATTGCTCTACCAATGGCTCGACGTGCACACGCTGCGCACCAGTTCCATCAAATCGCAGTCGGTCTCCATCGTTGAGCAGTGACACACGGACGTTGGTGATGCCAAAGCCGGACTCGGCGCTGGTTGCATCGACAAAGACCGCCGCGCGATCGCCGATGAACGTTGCGGTTTGATCGGTAATGTCGGCCAGC
>JBGSRG010000042.1:0-3192 GCA_041737685.1 Phycisphaerales bacterium
CGAGATGACCAAGTACGTGGGCAAGCGTTCGACGGCATCGCGGGGAGCATCGGCGGCGAGGGCAGCGGCGGGCACATGCGGAACGGACTCGCGCGGGCGTGACGCGTTCGAGACACTCGGGTTCGCGGCGGTCGGGTTGGAAGAATCTGAGTTTGTAGCCCGATTGGCAGGAACCTGCTTGCCTTTTTGGGGTGTTCGATCATCGCCGCTGATGCTCTTCAAGTCGGTCGTGCGCGAAGAGTCTTGAGTTGCCTGCGCGGTTGTGGACGAAGACTCCGACGTGCAGCCGGGGAGTGTGATTGATGTGGCGAACGTGATGAAGGCAAGGAGCAGGGTGAGAGACGACACTCTTGGCGCGACACGGGCTGCGAAACAAGTCGCGGAGCGGACGGGAGAGTTCGCTGAGTGGACACTGCGGTCCACGCAGGGCACGAAGGCAACGCGAGAGGCACGTAGGGGGGGGGCCCGGTGCGCTGCGGGATTGGAAGCGAAGTTACGAAGGTCGCGGAGCAAGAGGCAGAGTGGATGGGAGAGTCCGCAGAGGACACGGAGCAGAAGCGAAAGGCACGTAGGGGAAGAGTTGCTGCGAAGAAGGCTTGGGCGCGAAGTCGCGAAGGCCGCGAGGCGAGCGATCAAGGAACTTCGAGCCGAATTGCGCTGGAGGGACGGCTGAGGAGGGCAGCGATGATCGAGTGCAGCGAGCGCGGGCGCAGTGAACGCGCCGACCACCTCCGCGCTGATCCGTTCAGAGTTGGCGTTCTCGTGGCGAGGGGAGTGAACCACGCTGCATCTCCGCGAAAGGGCGTTTGGAGGCGACGGGTTTGGCAGAAAGCACACCCGTGCCAGCCAGAGCGGCTTTGCACCGCGCCAGCCTTGATCCCTTCGAGAGACGAGCCGGATAGGTTTCGAGTTCGGCCAGAAGCCGAAACGATCAGTACTTTCGCAAGACCGAGCGGACGATGCCTTGAATCTTGCAGTCCTTCACGAAGATGGGCTGAAATTCCGGGTTTGCAGGCTGAAGCCGGATGCGGTCGGCCTCGCGATAGAAGGCCTTGAGCGTTGTCTCGCCATTGGCCAGAAGGGCCACAACCCGATCGCCGTTGCTGGCGACGTCGGTTCGTTCGACAAGGATGTAGTCGCCGTCAAGGATGCCCTCGTCACGCATCGATTCGCCCTGCACACGCAGAGCGAACATGGCACCCGGACGGCCTGGACGCGGGCCGACGATGTCGAGCAGGTCGAGTTCGTCGCGGTCTTCCATCTTCTCGATGGGCAAACCCGCGGCGATCTTGCCGACGAGGGGGAAGCGCAGCGGCCGCGCCTCATCGGGTACTGCGATCCCGCTCGCGATAGCCAAAGAGCGAGCCTTGTTGGGGTCGCGGACCAGTGCGCCCTTCTTGATAAGAGCTTCGACGTGCTCGAAGACCGTGACCTTGCTGACGCCGATCTCGTCGGCGAGTTCCTGCATCGTCGGCGAATAGCCGTGCCGGATGCGACAGTCGCGGATCAGTTGCAGAATCCTGAGTTGCTTGGGCGTGAGATTCATGGCGTGAGTCCTCCGTCGAGCGGCCGAAGCCGGTCGGGGTTGCTGTGCCCGGGCGAGCCTCCGCGCCCGCGGCGTGTGCGAGAGCGGCGAGAGCGCTCGCCGCGTGTGAACTTGTGGTGAATGGGCGAGTGGAAAGAGAACGAGTGGCAGCGCTGAGGGCCGATGTGCCGAAGGCACGCACAGTCGCCGCAGAATCGATCGGGGCGCGAGTGGCTGAAGCGAGATTGGCTGACGTGAATCTGGCCGTTGCACCGTTGGCAGAAGCCACATTCGCAGAGGCAACATTCGCCGAGGCGACGGCAAAGGCTTCGGCAGCGCGCAGGCTCCAAGAGAGTGTGGCGTTCAACGCGGCGTGCTGCTCTTCGAGCATTCGCTCGCAAGTGAGTAAGGCCGCCGCCCGAAGAGCGATGGAAGAGACCTGTACGCCGTCGATCGCCGCGGAGGCCGGCGCCGCCGTTGCCACGGCGGAAGTCGTCGCGGCGAAAGCGGTGGCAAAGGAATGAGATGGGTTACTGGAGTTGGACGAGTCGGGCACGGCGTTGGGTTCGCCTGCGATCATGGCACGTTGGAAGCCGTGGCGTAATCGCTGGTACCACGATCCTGTGGTGCCGTGAATGATGGCTTCTCTCCCACTGCCGCCTTTGCGGCCTTGGTTTTGGCCCTGATCACGGCCCTGATCACGGCCCTGATCATGGGCCGTCGAGGCTCGGGACGTGCGACCCACTTCGAGAGCCCGGGCACCGCGCACGAGGCGACCGCGTTGGTCGGAGCTGAAGTCGGAGGCGAAGTCTCCGCCTGGGCCAAGACGAACGAGCGGGATGGCGATGGTGTGCAGTTCGAGAGGCATCTGCGACTCCGTTCACGTTGCGGCTGGGCGACGCTCGTCTTGATCGCTTGTCGGCTCGGCTCAACGCTGCGGGAGCGCGAAGTCGAGCACGGGCGGCCGCCCACAGGACTGAGTCCGCATGATCGAGTCCCGGTGGCGATCGACGCAAGAGTGTGTCTCGGGCTGACTCGATCGGCGTGTTCGCTTCGCGCCTGTTCCCAACGATTTGCGTTGGAGCGGAGCTGGGCGAACAAAGCCCGGTCGGCTTCTCGTGCGTTGGGCGAATCGGCCTTTGTTCACGCAGAGAAGATTGCCTGAAACGCCTCACGCAAGCCGGAACAACTGAGCCGGCTGTGTGAGGACTCCAAACCTGTCGAAAGCGATCGGGATCGACGTGCGGGCTGGACGCGGGTTCCACCCATTGATGTTGAGTCCCGTCGATCCCCGACAGGTTGGGCCTACGTCGGCCACTTCGATCATCGGATACTGCCCAAAGAGATCCGTAGAAAGGTGTAGTCCGTCTGTTCGGATAAAGATAGCCAATCATCGACCACACGCAAGCCATTCTCACAGATTTTGGTCAAAAAAGTTCGGTAGTTGGGCGGGTACACACCGAACGTGTACCGGGTAAACCGCACGCAACTACCGCAGAATCAAGTCCTTACGAAACCCGCACGAACACTTTGGGGGCAGGTGCATGGAGCGATAATTTTCAGTCCACAGGCACGAGTTTTGAGCCGGATCGACGGATGCGGCGCTTAATCTCGAGCATCGTGACGTCGGCACGGAGCGAGGAAGCGTCTTCGGCCAGCGATTTCAT
>JBGSRG010000127.1:0-4746 GCA_041737685.1 Phycisphaerales bacterium
GCGGACCGGGTGGCCCCGGCGGCAACGATCGCGGCGAACGCTGATCGCCTTTTCTGCTTGCTACAACATTTGACCCATAAAGGGAGCGGCTTGGGCCGCGCCCTCTTTCATTTTCGCGCAGGCCCACGATCGCTTCCGACAGGGGCGGTTTGACAGGCTCTGGCAAACCCCGGTATATCTACGGTCGCTTGCGCAACCATGATCTTTAGTTTGCTTGCCCGCAACGGTTTCTCCTTCCGGATGCGAGGCTGAGGGACGGGAATCAAGGCGTGTGTGCCCCACGCAGGCTCTCACTCTGCCCCGGGCGGGACCCACCCGCCCGGGGCCTTTGTTTGACACACAACGGCGCTCCGGCGGCGTTTTTGACAAGTTCATCGCTGATGGATCGGTCACCGACAACCGTTCGTTGCGGTCGAACCCCCCCATCGGACCGACCTAACATCGCAGCCCCACGCCGGGTGACCAAGAAACAACGCCAATCTCGGAGATTTAGGGCATGACCGACGTCCTGACGCTTGCATCGATGAAAGACATCCACCCGCTGTTCTTTGCGGCCCCCGTGGGCGGCATCGCGGCCTTGATCATGGCCCGCGTGTTCCGCGCGGCGGTCATGAAAAAGTCTGAGGGTACCGACGAGCAGAAGCGGATCGCCAAAGCCGTTCGCGACGGTGCCATGGCCTATCTGTTTCGGCAGTACAAGGTCGTCACCGGCGTGTTCATCGCGTTGGTCGTCGTGCTCGGCGTGCTGTCGCTCGGGTTGGGTGTTCAGCCGGTGCTCTCGATGGTCGGTGTGCCACTGGCGGGCTTCTTGTCGGGCCTGTGCGGCTGGTTCGGCATGAGAATGGCCACGCACGCCTCAGCTCGAACCGCGGCGGCAGCGCAACAGTCGCTCAACGACGGGCTGACCGTTGCCTTCCGAGCGGGCGCGGTCATGGGCCTCAACGTCGTGGGCTTTGCCATTCTCGACGTTTCCTTCTGGTTCTTCGTGCTCAACTCTTTCGGCGACCAGATTCCCGGCGTGGGCACCGACATCCGCGTCATCACCACCATCATGCTCTCATTTGCGATGGGTGCCTCGACGCAGGCGCTGTTCGCACGCGTGGGCGGCGGTATCTACACCAAGGCCGCAGACGTGGGTGCTGACCTGGTCGGCAAGGTCGAGGCGGGCATTCCTGAGGACGACGCTCGCAACCCCGCAACCATCGCCGACAACGTGGGTGACAACGTGGGCGACGTGGCGGGCATGGGCGCCGACCTCTACGAGTCTTACTACGGATCGATTCTCTCCACCGCATTCCTCGGAGCAGCGGCGGCGTTCACGATCGCTAACGCGAGCTTCGCCGAGTCGACCCAGTTGGCCCTGCTGCTGGCGGTGATCCCGCTGGCGTTGGCGGGTGTGGGCATCCTCGCTTCAATCGCCGGCGTGTTCACTGTTCGCACCAAAGAGAACGCGGACTTTGCGGGCCTGCTGCACGCACTGGAGTTTGGCGTTCGATTCGCCTCGGTGCTCATCATCATCGCGGCGTTCGGCGTTCCTTACCTGGTTCTTGGCGACAACGCGCTGGCCAAAGCCGCGGGCATTTCGTTCTGGGGCATTGGTGGCGCGATCGTGTCTGGCCTGCTCGCGGGCCTGGTCATTGCCAAGGCCACGGAGTACTACACGTCATACGAGTACAAGCCCACGCGGGAGATTGCCTACCAGGCCATCACCGGCCCGGCGACCGTGGTCATTTCGGGCATCGCCGCAGGTATGAAGTCGACGTGGGCACCGTTGATCACGGTGGTCATCACGATTATCGCTGCGTTTGTTTTCAATGGCGGTTCTGACAACTTCTTGATGGGCCTTTATGGTGTCGCCATCGCCGCGGTCGGCATGTTGGCCACGCTGGGCATCACGCTCGCCACCGATGCCTACGGCCCGATCGCCGACAACGCTGGCGGAAACGCAGAAATGGCCGGCCTGCCGCCGGAAGTTCGGCAGCGCACCGACATGCTCGACTCGCTGGGCAACACCACTGCCGCGATCGGTAAGGGCTTTGCCATCGGCTCGGCCGCACTGACGGCGCTGGCCCTGTTCGCTGGCTACATCCAGGTTGTGCAGGTTCAACAGACCACGCAGGGCGAGAACTACGCCAAGAGCTTCAACTACGCCGAGGCTGAGTTCCTTTCCGGGGCGAGCAAGGACACACCGCACGCGATCTACGAGGGTCATGGCCAGTTCGTGCTCGTTCTGCCCGGACAAGGAACGGGCAAGAACACCGACTATGTTGACGGTGCCATGCTGCTCGACCATTCGCAGTTTGCCAACCCTTATGACTACAACCACCTCCAGCCCAAGACCGTCTTCCCAGTCTCGCTGCCAACTTCGGGCCTGGTGGGCAAGACCCTCGAATCCTCACGTCGAGTTCGGCTGCAGGGCGCTGATCAGCACGGCGATCACGCTCACACCTATGACTTTGAGATTGTCTCGGCACGCCCCGCGAGCATCAAGGACACGCTCGCCTTCTACGACGTTACGCTGACCAACCCCAAAGTCCTCGGCGGGCTGTTCATCGGCGTGCTGCTCACGTTCTTGTTCTGTGCGATGACCATGAGCGCTGTGGGGCGTGCGGCTTATGCCATGATGAGCGAGTGCCGCCGGCAGTTTGCCATCATGCGTGGGGCGTTCCGTAAGCAGGGCATGTCTGACGCGGACATCGCCGACCCCGAGAAGTGGCCCAAGCGTGTCACGGTCGATGGCAAGGAGTATCCCGACTACGCGACGTGCGTCTCCATCTCGACCGCCGGTGCGCAGAAGGAGATGGTTATGCCATCGATCTTGGCGATCACGGTGCCCTTGGCAGTGGGCCTGGTGCTGAACGTGCCGGGCGTGATGGGCATGTTGGCGGGCGGGCTTACCTCCGGCTTCGCGGTGGCGATCTACATGGCCAACGCTGGCGGCGCGTGGGACAATGCCAAGAAATACCTCGAAAAGTTTGGTCGCATCACCGCCGATCAGTTCTTGGACAACGCCGCCGTCGCCGAGAGAGTGCCCGCTCCGGTGCGCGAGGCAATCCGCGCCAAGGCTCAGGAGATGCGTGCGGTCGGCAACGGTGCGAAGTACGTGTACGGCAAAGGCTCCGACGATCACAAGGCCACCGTTGTGGGAGACACGATCGGCGACCCCTTCAAGGACACCTCTGGCCCGTCGCTTAACATCCTCATCAAGCTCATCTCGATCGTCTCGGTGGTCTTCGCCGGGTTCACGGTCAAGTTTGGCCCGATCATTGGTGAGATTCTTCACTTGAACTGAGACGAGTTGACCGAAACGGCCGCGAGTGATCGTCGAAACAAGTTTGATCTTCGAGCAGCCCTGTGCCCAGCACGGGGCTGTTTCTTTGGACTGGGGGCTTGGAAGTCCGAGCCGTATTCAGCCCGCGTGGACAACCAAAGTTGAACCACAGCACTTGAATCATCACGCTTGAACCACTCAAAAAAGCAACCGGCGGCCTCGCAAGGAGACCGCCGGTCGAGCGTTCTTGACGCTGTTCGGGGCTGCGCTTCACGCCGGGATCGCTTTGGACCCGGTCGCGATAGCCGCTCCGTCGAGCCGCCAGCGAATTCTCACATAAAGTGAGATTTCAGCGAGCGAGCCCCTCACACTGTTTGCCGTAGGTCACTAGACCACCTCCTTTCCAAGAGGACATGCCGGGCCGACACGACTGGCCGTCGCCGCCCAACCCTCTTCCGCAGACCGTCGCCTGCGGCTCATCGCCCGATCCGTGCACCGCGCGATGCACGCTTCGGTCGTCGCGGTTTCCTAGGCCGCCAGACACCGGGTTCTCCGGCCGTGGCGGAACCTTAGTCGCCGCGATCTGCAACCCCCACACCCCGCGAACGATACGAGCAAGTATCGCACACGGTTCGGCGGTTTGCAAGGCGATTGTTCCGGATGATTGCTGATTTGGTAGCCGCGGGTTCGATTCGGGTCAGGGAGACATGGTCGATTCAACGTTGATCGACTTGCGCGTCGCAAGGACGGACAAAGTGATCGACGAAGTAACCGGCGGCACCCCCCAGTGGGGGGATTTCATTGTTCGTGCCGCTCGCGAATCTGTGTGCAGACTCCATGAAACTTGCGGGTTCGATTTGCTACCTTCGCCACATATGCAAGGACGTACATTATTACTTTGTATTTTCCCACTTGATACGTCGAAAGCTGGTGATATTCTCAGGAAACTAACACCCGGAGCCTGCCCATGAAGTACTCAGTGCCGATCGTCTTGCTCACTTGGATAGCCTCATTCGCTCCCGCACTCGGATGTGCGAATCATGCTCCCAGCGACGAGTTGCACCTTTCCAATCGAGTTTCGATCGGGAGCGAGGCTTCACTTGAGGGGCACGCTGCATCGACCTCAGGCTACGTCGGGCTCGGCCGAAGCGCAAACGGGGGTGCTTCCGCCGCGAACCAAAGCCCATCGCTTCCTCGGTCTATCTTTGATCTCCTCAACTTGGAGGACGGCATCATCGAGGGCGAGGTGGACGTCGAAGAGTTCTTTGTTCCCGCCGGTCGCACGCTGACCGCTGTGGGGCACTTGCGGGTTCGCAGCGCTGGGCAAATCCGGATCGACGGCGACCTGATCGCCGTGGCCGCTCCGTTGGCCGGCTCGAGCGGACCAGACATCGATCTCGAATCGGTCAATGGCATCCGCATCTCCGGCCGACTGGTCGCCGGACGCGGCCGCGACGGCGGGGGGCCGGGCGGGA
>JBGSRG010000139.1:0-9146 GCA_041737685.1 Phycisphaerales bacterium
CAAGCCGGCCCAAACCAAGCCGGCCCAAACCAAGATTGACTGACGCCATGCGACTACCTCAGCACTCGGTGCCCAGCAGCGCTGACCACGAACTAATAAAGTCCAGCAGGTCGAGCAGATCGACCGTGCCCGACCCATCAATGTCGCCCAGCGTTCCCGCCGGGACAACCTGCCCCAGCCCTGCCGACCAGTCGGCGTTAAAGGCCAAAAGGTCAAGCAGGTCGATCACGCCGTCGCGGTTGTAATCACCCGGGCAAAGCGAATCGAACTCGACGAAAACGTTGGTGTTGTCGAGGTTGATCCAGCCCACGTTCTCGCCCCAGGCATATCCGCGAAGACGGCCGTTCGGACGATCAACGCGTGCTTGCTGATTGAAAGCGCTCAGCGTCGGCGCCGTGTTGAAGTTGATCCAGCCGATGTTCTCGCCCCACGCATAACCAAAGCAGTCGCCGCTGGGCAGAACATTCACGCCATGATCCGCCCCGCTGGTGTTGGCGTAGTACGGCGCTGCGCCCGGCGTGCCATCGCCGAAGTTGATCCAGCCGATGTTCTCACCCCAACCAAAGCCCGCCAGCCGCCTGTAGCGCACCACCACACCCTGACTCGCGGCGTTGGCATCACGAAAGTTGACAAACCCGATGTTCTCGCCCCACGCGAACTTGCGCACCGGGTCGACATTCGACTGCCCGAGCACGGGCGCACCGAGCGCCGCCGCGCAAACACCCGCAAGCAGGAACGATCGAGCGGACTTGGTCGTTGCATTCATGGATGATTCTCGAAAGTCGGTGACGAGGAACGATGGAACGGACCCAAAGCGGCAAACCGGCGGCGTGAGTGACAAACTTCGGCTGAAAAGCACCGGCAACGAAGCGGAGGACCGTCCGGCCCAACGCTCCGCGATGCCCTACCAAATGTGAGATCATCGGCGGACGACGCCTCCGCGTCGAACCCAACCTACCCGATGCTTGCCTTTGCGTCAAGCCCCCCACGCCCGATTTCCGGTCTCACACGGGGCCGAGTTCGTGATTTCCACGAGGGCAAACTCATCGAGCTCGACTCCACCCCCCTCCCCGCTCGAACGTCACTCCTACACAATCGATTGGGCAAATCTCATGCCAAACGACAAAGTCGCCACTTCTCAGCGTTGGCTGCGAAACGCTTCGCCTATTCTCTGAATCCAACCTCGCACCAGCGCTAGGTTCGTTCGTGCCGGCGTTTCTCAGACATCGCAAAGCTCGACCTTAGCCCTCTTTGGCCCTGCAAGAACCGCTCCGAACCGCTCTCCCTCGACTTGGCCCGTCGTCGCCCCGAATCACCCTCTAAAGGAAAGACTACGTCCGATATCTTGCAGCACCGCAGAGCAGACGTAGCGCCCTCCCCGCCACCCACCAGCCCATCCTTTCTCCAAACCATCCACACACCCCTCAAATCGACAATGCGTCTCCAAACGCACCGGAGGAACTGAAACATGAGTTACGAAGCCGCCGTTCACGCACAAGCGATCGAACTTGGCAAGATCAGCCTCGAGATGACATCGATCGCCGGAGCGGGACACCCCTCCACTGCGCTATCGCTGGCGCACATCACGACGGTCCTCATGTTCAGTTCCATGCGCTGGAGCCCCGACTACCCCACCTCTGACCGTCTGGTGCTGAGCGAAGGCCACGCGGTGCCCATCGTCTACGCCGTGGCGTGCAAGCTGGGCGTGATGGTCGGCAAAGACCCCGAGAACCGCCGTCGGCTGACGATGGACGACGTGAAGACGCTCCGCGCCGCCGACAGCGTCCTCGACGGCCATCCGAACCCCATGGAGGGTTTCCCCTTCTTTGACGCCGCCACAGGCTCGCTGGGTCAAGGTCTGAGTGTGGCCGCGGGCCTGGCCGAGGGCGCTCGCCTGGACGGCATGGACAAGCGCATCTACTGCATCATCGGCGACGGCGAGAGCCGCGAGGGTCAGATCGCAGAGGCGCTCGACTACATTGCCGAGCGCAAACTCACCAACGTGCTGCCAATCTTCAACTGCAACGAGTTCGGTCAGACCGACCGTGTCTCGACGCAGCAGAGCGCCGAGCGGCTCAAGGCCAAACTCGAGGCCTATGGCTTCGAGGTCCGCACGATCGACGGCCACGCGCCCGCGCAGATTCGCGCCGCTTTCGACGAGTTCGCCAAGCGGTCGGGCTCAACCGACCACGCTCCCTTGGCGCTGGTCGCCAAGACCGTTAAAGGCTGGGGCTGTCCGTCGCTGCACGGCAGCGGTTGGCACGGCAAGCCCGCCGAGGGCGAGTACCTCAAGCGTGCTCTGGCCGAACTTGACGAGCGTCGTGTTGAACTCACCAGCGCGCTGGTCAGCACCGACGCCTTCACCATCCAGCCGCCCGCAGAGGCTTCAGACAAGCAGCCGCGCGTCGGCGAGATGCCCACCCTCGGCGAGTTCATGAAGAAGATCGACCAGCAGACGGTGCTGCAGTCGGGCAAACTGGCCACGCGCAAGGCCTACGGCATCGCGCTCCGTTCGCTCGGTCAGGTCAACGAGCGGGTTGTCGTGCTCGACGCCGAAGTTTCCAACTCCACTTTCGCCGATATGTTCCGCAAGGACCCCGCCTCGGCCTCGCGATTCTTCGAGTGCCGCATCGCCGAGCAGAACATGGTCTCGGTCGCCGCGGGCTTGTCCGCGGCGGGCAAGGTGCCCTTCGTCTCCACTTTCGCCAAGTTCTTCACACGCGCGTACGACCAGATCGAGATGGCCATCAACGGCGGGGCGAACATCAAACTCGTCGGCAGCCACGCCGGCATCAGCCTCGCCAGCGACGGCCCGAGCCAGATGTCGCTGCCCGACGTCGCGTGGTTCCGCGCATTCACCACCACGCGTGACCATCGCGGCAACCCCGCGTGCTACATCCTGCAGCCCGCCGACGCCTACGCCGCCTACGCCCTCACGGGAGTCATGGCCGAATACGAGGGCGCGTGCTACATGCGAACCCTGCGGCCCGACACCGAACTGCTCTACAGCGACGATCAGGTCTTCAACCTCGGCGGCTTCGAGGTGCTGACCGAGGGCCGTGACCTTGCACTGATCGCCAGTGGATACATGGTCCATGAGGCCAACAAGGCCCTCGACCTGCTCGACAAGGCGGGCATCAGTGCCACGCTGGTCGATGCCTACTCAATCCCCTTCGACACCGAGAAAATGCTTGACATCGCCAACGCCAACGGCGGATACGTCATCACCATCGAGGACAACTATGGCGGCGGGCTGGGCTCGGCCGTGGCCGATGCGTTCACCGAGTCTGGCGACGCGTTCACGCTTGAGCAGATGTATGTCAAGCGAATCCCCAAGAGCGCCAAGACCCCTGCCGAGATGATGCAGATGTGCAAGCTCACGCCGCAGGACATCGTGGCCACGGCGATGAAGATGCTGCAGATCGCCTGACGTTATCGCCTGAACTGATCAGGCAGTCTGATCGATCGGTCTTGTCGGACAACGAGGATGCGTTGTATCGAGTACCACGGCGCGATCGGTCTGCGGTCGCTTGGTTCGGGCGGCCCAGCCTGGCCCAGCGTGGCACCAGATGGCCCAGACAAGCGACTAACCCTTTGTCGCTCCCCCGCCCGCCCGAAAGTCGCATCAGATCTTGCAAGCGTCCCGCTGAATCCGCACTTGTTCAACCGGGTAGAACTTGCCCTGGTCCATGCCAGGGCAAACCTGTTTGGCCCGCTCCCACGACTGCCGGCTCTTCACCACGCTGGGCCAGAAGGGCCACGTGCGACACTGCGACGGCCGGTCTTCATAGACGCCGCAGATCGCCTTGCCGGGGATGGTTTCGCGGTCGAGAAACACACAATCCAAACCGTGCGGCGTCTGCTTCTCGTTCAGCGATCGGCCGAGGTTCATCTTGTGCGTAAACCGCTTCCTGAAATCGTCTACCGAGAGATCAAACCGCTTCGCGAGCGCAGCGGTCTCGGCCTCGTCGATCAGGATGTAACCCTCAGGCCCTGAGCAGCAGTTGCCGCACATCGTGCATGAAAACCGCAGGCCCGGCTGTTCGCGCTCGCCGTCCTTGCCGGGCTGGGCAAACCACTCGGCAGCGGCTGCGGGCTTGTCGGTGGGTGTGGGGCGGGCCATGTGGTCAAGAGCGTAGTGCAGAACGGGGCCGGGGAGCAGGGCCGCAGAGGGGTTTCGGGGGCGGGTCGAGGGGCAGGGTGCATCCGTCGACATCGCAGCAGAAAGCGCCCAGCAAAGAGCTCGGTCACGCCGTCTGGTCGGTCAGTTCCATGACCAGCAGCGTTTGGTCGTCGGCCCTAGTCAGAGCGCCAGTGTGCGCAAACAGGCCTTTGTGGACCGAATCGACGACGCAGTCGGCCTTGCCGCTGCATTGAATCAGCGCCGCATCCAGCCCCTCAATCCCGAACATCTCGCTTCGCTGATTGAACGCCTCGGTGATGCCATCGGTGTAGAAAACCAGCGTCTGACCCGCCTCTAGTTGCACTCGGTTGTTGGGCATCTCCATGTCGTTGGTGATGCCGAGCGGGAAACTCGACTCGCCGTCGAGCGACGCGACGGTGCCCGATCGTCGATCCTTGATCCGTGGCGGCGGGTGGCCCGCGTTG
Organism: Phycisphaerales bacterium; assembly: GCA_041737685.1. Taxonomy (GTDB): domain Bacteria; phylum Planctomycetota; class Phycisphaerae; order Phycisphaerales; family UBA1924; genus JAHBK01. The sequence goes on from JBGSRG010000139.1 coordinate 4,609, forward strand.
GCATAGACCAGCATCCTCGTGCGTGGATCAAACAAACCCACAAACGCCGTGACAAACGAACCGTCCAGCGACGCGTCAACCAGCCGCTCGTTGGCCCAGCGCATCACATCGGCCGGGGTCGCCTCGCCCGAATCGTCCGGATAGGCGTGCAACATGGCGTGCAGCATGGCCATGACCGTCGCAGCGCCGGGCCCGTGTCCTGAAACATCGGCCACGACGATGCCCAGTTTGCCGTTCTGCGGCTCAAAGAAGTCGTAATAGTCGCCGCCGGCCTGTTCGCTCGTCAGGTAACTGGTTGCAAAGTTCACGCCCGGTACTTCTGGGTATCGCTTGGGCAGCAGCGCCTGCTGCACCCGCGCAACCTCCTCGAACTGCTTGTTGAGCCGCTCGGTCAGCCTCCGATTCTCTTCGAGCGCCACCATGCCGCGCGTCATCGAGCCAAAGAGGTTGCCGATCAGCAACGCCGTTTCCAGATCATCCATCGTCAGGCTCTCGGGCTGCGGCTTGAAGTAGAACGTCCAGTTCAAAAGCCTGCCACTGTCGAACGACGGAAAGGCCAAGGAGCAGCGCATCTGCTCGCCTTTGCGCATCTCGTCTCCGATCACCGGGTCGTGGTCGAGATCAATATGGTGAAACAGCCGGGGCTTGCCCGCGGCGAGCACTTCGCCAATGAACCCGCCGGTGTGTGTGGGCAGACTGTCCCATTGCCGCCACGGATTGCCCAGATCTCGCTCTTGTTCATAGCCGTTCGGGCCGGGCACCACGCGCGACCGCCGCGTGATCTTGTACTGACCCTCCGGAAGATTGCGAACGCTCACGGCCAGCAGCAACTCGATCCGACGATACTTCCACATCTTCGAGGCAAACGCGGCGACAGCGTCGTTCGGGGTCGATGCCTGCGAAACCTCGGAGAGCATCTCCATGAGGATCGCCATGCTCGCAGAGTTCTGGGTGTCTACCTCTTGCACACCAAAGAGTAGGTATGGAGCGGCCGATTGCCGAACACCCACAGCCGAGTTCCGGGTCCAAACCAAGAAGTGCCAGCGAGCAGGGCAGCCGTGATCGGCCAGCGCCGCCAGCCCGGTTCAGCGGGCATCGATGAGCACAAAGAACACAATCGGAAAGCCAACGCCCAAGACCCATGCTGCGGCCACAACCGTTCTTCGGTTCTCGAGTCGCAAGGCCACGAACCTGCGCCTTCGCCGCAGCAACCACGCAACCCCACCCCCACAGACCAGTGAGCCCGCGATCAGCGGCACAAAGGTGATCAGCCCAGGCCCGAACCCAGAGAAGAACGTTGCTACCGCACCATAGAGCAGCAATATCGCACAAAACCCCAGACCCACCGAAAGCCCCACCAACGACGCCAAGTACGTGCCCCACGCTGGCTCCGAGAGGCTCACACGCAATCGCAGCGGCAGGCCGCACTCAGGACACCGATCCGACCGTAACGCGCGCAGGTTGTAGCGACACGCCGGGCACAGCTCATCGCGGTCGGCAACAAACCGTTGCAACTGAATCGAAGCGTCGTCGTCCATCAAGGATGCGACCGCCGGCGCGTCCGCGCGCTCGGCCTGCGTCGAAACCGGCGTCGAATCACGTGCCGGCCCTTGCGAGTGATCGTCGTGGTGAATGAGCAGTCTCCCTGGTAGAAATGACGTCGCTCGGCGAGCAGCACATCCTTGTCCTCTTCATTGACAGAACGATCGTATCGTCCACGCTTCTCGACTCACACCGTCACGACCGAGCGCGAACAATCAACACGTTGAAACCTCAGCCCCCAACCGCTTCAGCGGCGCCAGCGTGCGTACCGCTCATCATCGGCCCCACAGCCTCGGGCAAGTCCGCGCTCGCGGTCGAGGTCGCGCTGCGTCTGGGCCAAGTCGCACAGGCAAACCATCCCGCCGAGATCATCGCCGCCGACGCCTTCCAAATCTATCGCGGCATGAACATCGGCACCGCCAAGCCCACAGCCCAAGAGCGCAGCGGCGTGCCGCACCACGTCATCGATGTTGCCGATCCGCACCAGCCGGTAGGTGAGGGAACCAGCAGTAAGGGCTACACCGTCAGCGACTGGCTCGCCGACGCCCAGCGAGCGATCAACGATGTCCGGGCTCAAGCAAAGACACCCATCGTCTGCGGCGGCACGTCGCTCTACATCCAGTCGCTGCTGCGTGGTTTGTTCGATGGTCCGCCCGCCGACGAAGCCCTGCGCGCTGAACTTCACGCGCTCGAACCCGCCCAACTCCGCCGCGAACTAGAACAGATCGACCCCGCCGCGGCAGAGCGGATCCACCCAAACGACCTGCGCCGAACGGTGCGAGCGATCGAGGTCTTCCGACTCACCGCAAAGCCCATCTCTCTGTTGCAGACGCAGTGGGAGCAAGAACCGCCCGCGGCCTCGCCCTTTCGTGTCTTTGTGTTGACGTGGGAGCCTGACGCGCTCAATCGACGCATCAATGCGCGCGTGAAAGACATGATGGAGCGCGGCTTGCTCGACGAGGTTTGTTCCCTGAGTGCCCGCGGCGAACTCAACGCCCAAGCCCGCGAAGCGCTCGGCTACAAGCAACTGCTGGCCCACCTTGCTGACCCTGGGCGCTGCTCGCTCGATGATGCGGTCGAGAAGATCAAGATCGAGACCCGGCGCTTCGCTAAGAACCAGCGGACATGGATGAAACGCCTCGCGAACAACGGGATATCGATCCCGGGCGAACAGCCAACCGACAGGCAGGCAGAGGAGATCTGCCAACGGATTGGAGTTATTGCCAGTCTGAACCGGGAATCGGCCCCCAAAGTGTAAAATCGCACGATCTGCTCGGTCCGAACTGCCTGACCCGCTGAACTTTGCGAGTTCTTTGCCGTAGTATGTGCGGCGAGACACACAACGACGTTTCATGATTCTCTCCTCTTCGAGGGCCCTTCGGCGAAAGCCTTTGGGCCCTTTTTCATGCCGAGCTGCTTACGAAACCGGCCATGAAACCCAGAATGTGCATACCGAACAAAGTACGGATAGAATCACACGGGTTTGACAGTCTCTGCCCCACCCTCCTAAGAACCGACACGAACACCGGGCATCGCAGCGGAGAAGGAGCTTCGAGCACCACAGCAAATCGTCCTCGCCCGGCGTCTTGAGGGCGTTCGCATCCACCTATTCTGGGTGCGATTCCAGACCCAAAGGTCGAAACCAAGCATCCCCGCAGGCCGACCAAACCCTGCGGCTCACACGGATGAGATCGAACGTCCGATGCAGGGCGATATCCGAAAGCGATGGCCAACGACTGGCCAAGTCAGGATGAAGCGGTACATCAAGCAACGATCTGGCGGAACCGCCAGCGCTCGCAGACAGATGCAGCGGAAACCGAATGGTTCGGGAAGGGGAAGGCTTAGCGCACTATGGCGAAGACGACACGTAAAGGTGGAATGAGTAAGCGGACGTCCAGTGCTGGCGACGGTGTGGCCGTCGCCGAGCGACCGTCCAAGTCCGGGGGCGCGGGCGGCAAAGCCTTTGGCGGCAAGTCTGGCGGCCGTGGCAGCAAGGGCGGGCGTGGTGGCACCGATATCAAGCCCGAACTGGTCATGGGCAAGCAACTCGTTATCGTCGAGTCGCCCGCCAAGGCCAAGACCATCAACAAGTACCTCGGTCCGGACTACTGCGTTGTGGCGTCGATCGGCCACGTGCGCGATCTGCCCGAGAAGAACCCCAAGGGTGTCAAGAACCCGGTGCCGGGCGTAGATCTGGAACGAAACTTTCGACCAACCTACGAAGTGCTCGCCGGGAAGGCGGCGCACATCAACGCCCTGAAGAAGGCCGCCAAGAACGCACGGGAGATCTGGTTCGCGACGGACTTGGATCGTGAGGGCGAGGCGATCGCGTGGCACCTGGCCGAAGAACTCGGTGTGAAGCCCGAGCAGGCCAAACGCGTCATCTTCGCCGCGATCACCAAGGATGAGATTCAGCGAGCGTTCCAGAATCCGCACCCGATCGACATGGACCGTGTGAATGCGCAGCAGGCCCGCCGGCTGCTCGACCGCATCGTGGGCTATCAGGTCTCGCCCCTGCTCTGGAAGAAGGTGGCCCGTGGGCTCTCGGCGGGGCGCGTGCAGAGCGTCGCGGTTCGACTGGTCGTCGAGCGCGAGCGCGATATCCGCAACTTTGTGCCCGATGAATACTGGGAAGTTCGTGCCAACTTCTCGCTCGAATCAGCGCTCGCGGCGAAACTCGGCCCGCAGTGGCGTGCCATGCTCGCCGAGCGCGACGACAAGGGCAACGGGCCAACGCAGAAGGCCCAACTCGCCTGGCTGGGCGAGCACGGGGCGATCCCTGCAGAACTTGTTGAAGTGGCGGGCCAGAAGTTTGACCTTCAGAACCCTTCGGGCGGTGTCGACAAGCCCGATCAGCCGGATCTGACGGGCCGGATCAAGGACGTCGCCGCCCTCGCCGGGCTGAGAAACGTGGTCAGCCAGCGTCGCGAAGACCTCAAAGGCCGCGGGCCCGCGAGATGGAAGTCCACCGTCACGGGCGAGGTCGATCCCGCGGC
>JBGSRG010000142.1:0-2176 GCA_041737685.1 Phycisphaerales bacterium
CCGGACCGAGTGAAGGCGATGCCGCCCGTGCTGCGGCCAGCGGCCCCAACCCCAACCACTTCTGCTTCTGTCGCAACGCCCGCGCTGATCGAACAGACACCACCGAACGCAACCAACGCGGACACCGCGAAGAGCGCGACACCCCGACCAGAGTGAGCAGCATGTCCACCATGATCCTCCGTCGCCTGGTCCAACTGCCCATCATCCTGATGGTGATCTACACCATTACGCTCGCGCTGGCCTGGGCCGTGCCGGGCAACCCGCTCGACAAGGGCGAGGGCCGACAGCCGCCCGCCGAGGTGGTCGAGGCGATGAGCCGCCAGTACAACCTCGACCGCTTCGATCGCTTTTACACGTCGTATCTCTACAACGCCACCGGCCTGCGATGGTTCAACGAGCGCGTTCTGGGCGACCAGGCCCGGCTCGCAAACGAGCGAGCACGCGAGGCCGGTCAGGCCCCACCCGCGCGATACGTCTTCGACTTTGGTCCAAGCCTGCAGTACGAAGACTGGCGCGTCAACGAGATCGTCGCCGATGCGCTGCCCGTCAGCGTCACGCTCGGTGCGCTGGCCATCATCATCGCAATGATCGTCGGTGTGGGTGCTGGCGTGGTGGGCGCGGTACGCCCAAACTCGTGGGCCGATCTTTCCACGCTCACCGTGGCTTTGGTCGGCATCAGCCTGCCCAGTTTCGTCATCGGCACCGTGCTGGTCATGCTCTTCGGCGTCTGGCTGCAGGTCGTGCCCATCGGCGGTTGGGGTCGCCCGGCCCAGATGGTGCTGCCCGCCATCACGCTCAGCCTGCCCTTCGCGGCGTACATCGCCCGGCTGACCCGCATGGGCATGATCGACCACCTGAAGGCAGATTACATCCGCACCGCAAGGGCCAAAGGGCTCGACGAAACACGCGTGCTGCTCAAGCACGCGCTCAAAAACGCCTTTCTGCCAGTGCTCAGCTTTCTCGGCCCCGCCGCGGCCCTGGCGATGACAGGCAGTTTCGTGGTTGAGCGGGTCTTCAACGTGCCCGGCATCGGTCAGCACTTTGTGAATGCGGTGCTGAACAAAGACCTGTTCTTGATCATGGGCGTGGTGCTGATCTTCGCGACCATGCTCATCGCCTTCAACCTGGTGGTCGACGTGCTCTACCGATGGGTCGATCCGCGGATCGAATAGCCCCGCCGCCCCTTTCGGTTGGCCGCTTTGACGCTTTGGCCTACTCGCGGCCCGCCATCGCGTCTCCCACCACCTCCACACGCGTGAACTGGTCCACGTTCATCGAGATCAGTTCACCATCGTCTTTGCGCAGTTCCAGACGGTCAAGCCACAACTTGCCGTCCTTGGAATGGGCAAACCACGAGCCGGTCTTCTGCTGCTCAAACCGGATCAGCGTGCCCTCAACCGTGCTGGTCACGTTCCCGTTCTGCCTCGGCACCTGCTGCGTCACGCGCAACCGCTGGCCCTCACGCAACAACGCACCCGGCGAAAGAGCCTCACCAGAAGCGGCAACATCCGGCGAAGAACCAGAGATCGAACGGTGCGATGAGGGTGGTGTCAGAGCGGCCATAGGACGTGAGTATATGGAGCCGAGCGATCATCGCGCGGACGTGCAACGCAACCCATCTGGTTCCATGAATCGACTGTCGCAACTGGTCCGGCCGAGGCCACGCAGTGAGCGTAACCCCGGCCGAACCGCTGCCTCGTTCACGCCAGAGCCGCGTTATGGGCACATTGTCCCGAGCGTCGCCGACCACTCTGCGTTGAACTCCAGCAGGTCCAGAAAGTCAACCGAGCCGTCGTTGTTGTAGTCTGCTTGAAGGGCAAGCCCGGTTGTGCCCGTCTGAGCCGTTAGCGCTGACTGGAAGTTCAGCAAGTCGATAAGCGTGATCTGCCCGTCGCAGTCGAAGTCGGCGCGGCACGCCGCTTCCTCGAAAAGTTCATGGAACAGGTTGTAGTCCGCCGCGTCGATGTCGCCATCCAGATCAAAGTCGGCGCGAGGGTCGTAGCCCGCATCGTTGATGCTGCTTCCGATGATCGATGCGATATACGCCCGATCGTCGTAGCACACCTTGGGGTTGAGCGAGCCTGAAGCGGGGCCGAAGTCGCCATCGTGCCCGTTGGCAAACTGTTGAACAACCTCGATCGAAAGCGAGAGAAGGCCGTCGGTATCGATCGTGATC
>JBGSRG010000162.1:0-2442 GCA_041737685.1 Phycisphaerales bacterium
TCCAGCAGCTGCCAGGTTCTTTGTACCCCAAAAGCCACACCGCAGCCGCGCTGCGGAGCGAGTCGATCGAAATGAGGCGGCGACGGTTCATGCGGGCACCCAATCATGGGCGCGGAGTTGCCACCGCGTTCGACTTTGAGAAATCAAATCGGATTGGGTGGCCTTCGAGCGCGAGGGACGGAGCCAAACGGAGCAGTCGATTCCGCAGCACCTTGCGACCAACACCCCTCACTTGGCGGGCTCGACCTCGGCTTCTCGCTCGGCGGGGTCGAGTTCACCATCGCGCAGTTCCGAGAGCAGGTAGCCAACCCCGCGAACCGTGCGGATCATGCCCCCCACCGGCCCGAGTTTCTTGCGGATCGCGGCGATATGGACGTCGATCGTCCGTGCCGTTACCAGCACGTCCGGCCCCATTGCTGAATACATCAGGTCGGCCCGCGACACGACCCGGCCGGGCTTGCGCATCATCGCGGCCAGCAGGCGGAACTCGGTGAGCGTGAGTTTCGAGGGGATTTCATCGACCGAGACCTGATGCGTGGAGGTGTCCATGACCACGCGACCAACCGTGAGAATGTCGGCGGGGTCGGTGCTGAGGCCACGAGCACGGCGCAGCATGGCCTCGATCCGCGCAACCAGTACTTTCACGGAAAAGGGCTTGGTCACGTAGTCGTCAGCACCCGATTGCAAGCCCGCGATCTGATCGAGCTCTTCGGCCTTGGCCGTCAACATCAGGATCGGGATGAGGGCGGTCTTGGGGTTGGTGCGGATTTGCCGAGCGACCTGCAAGCCCGACAAGCCGGGCAGCATGACGTCGAGCACGATCAGATCAGGCAGTGACTGCTGCACGCGATGCACCGCCGTGCGTCCGTCGTGAACAACCTCGGTGTGGTATCCCGCTTTGCGCAGGTTGTAGCCGAGCAAGTCAGCAAGATCAGCTTCATCTTCGACGATCAACACGCGTTGCAAGTGTAAACCTTTGTCGAGAATGAGTTTGAGTGCGTCGGATCAGAGTGCACGAGCACTTCCGGACCGAATCGGCGTCAAGAGGCTAGCCGTGGACAGCATGAGTGTTGTTCGCGGCGCGGGCCGAGCACGGCTTCCGGCCGTCAAGGTTGTGTGAAGATTGTGAAGATGCCGCTCGCGGACGCGCTGATACCCCCGAAGCCCACCACTTTTGTTAGTATTATGATCGTATTGCTTTCGAGTGCTTTGTGCGCGGCGAGCAGGAACGACTGGAAAGACGTACCCGGTTGTGGGGAGCAAGCATTACAGCCTGATTCGCCTGTAAAACAAGCCGAAAGAAAATCACTCTGCCGGAGTTTGCAATCGCTAAGTCGTGGCGATACAGTGTCCGCCCATAGGCCGCTCCCGTTCTCGGACGGGCGAGTAAACGCGGCGAGTTTTCATGCGTTTTGGCGATTGAACGTGCGACGGAAAGGCCGGCCGCGAACAAGCCGGACATTGGATGTTCTCAAAGGCGGGCGACGAGACGTGTCGACGCCGCCTGTGTCCGATTCGGATGGGATGGCCAGCGGTGCGTGCGGTCAAAGGGACGTGTTTCGATGCGATGAGCACGAGCCGTCCGATAAAGGGTACTCTGTGCGGGGGATGAAACGAACCCTCGCTTAGCAAGGTCCGGTAAGTCGATTTTAAGTTCGTAATGCAGTCGCTTGTAGCGACGTGCCGATGGCTGATAACACGGTTGGTCCGCGGGAGGCCTTGGAGGCAGACCCGTTCGTCGGACTACCAGACAAAGGGGCGCCCGAGACGAGCGTTCCCAGGGATCAACGAAGACAGCGTCTCATCAAGTAGGAGTCTCAGAATGAGTCAGTCCAAGCGTCTTGTGTTGCTTTCGGGTGCTGCTCTGGGCTTGTGCGCTTCGGGCGCTGCTCAGGCTGCCACCAACACCGACGAGGTCCGTGCGATCGTTGCCGAAATGATGGCAGACGCAGAGACCCGGAGCAGCCTTCTTGCTGGCGGTGACGCCGGTCACGACGGCAAGTTCTTCATCGCCGGTGACGGCTTCCGACTGAACGTCGGCGGCCAGATCCAGTTCCGCTACATCCTCGACTTCCGTGACGATGACAACGCAGACGGCAACGCAACGCCGCCTCGGGCGGACGGCGACGATTTTTCCAACGGCTTCCAGACCCGTCGCACCAAGCTCGATTTCAACGGTGCGATCAACCGCAACTGGGACTTCCGAGTTCTGACGGCTTTCGACCGCAGCGGCGGCGAGGCTGTTCTGGAAGAGGCTTGGGTTCGCTACAACTTCGACAACGGCATGAAGCTGCGCTGGGGCCAGTTCAAGCTCCCTCTGCTTCGCGAAGAGCTCGTCAGCTCCAGCAAGCAATTGGCCGTTGAGCGTTCGATCACCAACGAGGCCTTCACGCAGGATCGTTCGCAGGGCGTCGAACTGGCGGCCGAGTACGACGCGTGGCG
>JBGSRG010000170.1:0-2353 GCA_041737685.1 Phycisphaerales bacterium
TTGCCCCATCCAAACTCCGAGCAACAGCGTCCCCTCCGCCTCCTCCATCGGCAACTCCGCCAGGCTCCGGCTCCACGCTCAGGCTCCGACCATCGCGGGCTCTTCCCGCCGTGTCTGCATCTCAGCGCTCCCCCCGCCAAAGCCATCCGGCCGCACCGCTGCGCCAAACGTCGCTCGCTCAAACGAAACCCCCACGTCCTCCAGCAACGACTGCGCCGCCGTCACACCCGACATCAACACCATCGGCACACCCGGCCCAGGATTGGTCGACCCCCCCGCTAGATACAGATTGTCATAAATCTTCGACCGGTTGCGTGGCTTGAAGCCGCCCACCATCCGACCGTGCGAAGCAAGGCCATAAATCGCCCCGCCCTCGGCGTTGTACATCGTGTCAATCCGCGTCGGCGTAAGCGACCCCTCTACCACGATGTGCTTCTCCAAGTCCTCCATGCCAAAGCACGGCTTCGTGATCGTGTCGAGAATCACGCGCCGATACGACTTCAGCAGCGGCCCCGCCGAACCGTCCTCATGCAACCAATCGTGATGCTCGCGCCGCGCTGGCGTGTGAACCAGAATGTACAGCGACTCGCACCCCTCGGGCGCTTGCGTCACATCTGTCCGCGAAGGTGCCGCCACATAAAGCGTCGGATCCCGCGCCGGCTCGCCCCGACCATAGATATCCCCAAACTCTTGGTGCGAATCCTTCGAGAACAAAAAGCCGTGATGCGCCAGATGCTCGTACTGCCGATCCAGCCCCAGATACAACACCACGCCCGAACACGCGGGCTTGTACTTTGACGCGATCTGTCCAAGCCGCCTGCGCGACGCAGGCGTATCCAGCAAGTCGCGGCACGTCCGCTGCACGTCGCAATTGCTCACCACCGCGTCGCACGCCAGCGTCCGACCGTCCGACAACACCACCCCGCTCACACGGTTGTTCTCAACGGTCAGCCGGCTCACCCGAACGCCCGTCACTGCCTTCACACCAAGTTCGCGACCGATGCGCTCCAGCGTCGCCGCCACCACCCGCGTGCCGCCCGAACCACCATCAGCCGCCTTCGCATACCAGCAGCCATGATCCGTCTGCGCGGCCGCAATGAGCGAGAGAATCGCCGGAGCCAGAAATGGTGACGAGCCAACATACTGCAAAAAGTGCTCAACCACCTGCCGAACGTGCGGCTCCGAGACGTGCTTGTGCGCTGTCGCGGCCATCGTCGAGTACATCCGCATCGACAGCACGTCGGCCAGCAGCCTCGGATCCTTCATCGGGCTTGCCCGCATCAGGTCCGTGACCGAGCCAACATCCTTAAAGAAGAACACCTGCTCGCTCAGCCCCAGCATCCGCCTTGCAAACGCGATGAACCGAAGATACCCCGCGCCCGGCCGTTCGCTCGGAAACTGCTGATCCAGCGCGCTGGCCATACTTGCCGGATCGCGAAGCAGGTCCACCCGAGTCCCATCCTGAAAGAAACACCGCCACTGCGGATGCAGATCGATCAGTTGCAGATACTCTCGATGATCCCGGCCCGCGCGTTGCACGATCCCCGTAAGCACCTGCGGCAGCGTGATGATCGTCGGACCCATGTCGAAGGTGAACCGTCCACGGTCGGCCCCGTCGGGGTGCTCCAGCGACAGCACGTTCATCTTGCCACCCAGATGCGCGCCCTGTTCCACGATCGTCACCGACAGCCCCCGACCCGCCAACTCGACCGACGCGGCCAGGCCCGCCAAGCCGCCGCCCACGATCACAACGTCTCGAACCTTGTTTGTTGCCATAGCCTCGCGCTCAAACCGTTGCACATCCCCGCAATCGTTGCCCATCCGCCCCGCGAGTAAATCTCATCGATACAACCAAGCAATCGCCCGCCCGAGCCTAGCCGCCTGCGATGGTGTCGGCGGTTCGCTCGGCGGGCGCATCAGCAGTCCCGATCGAGACACCGCGACCGGTCGCGTCATTGCGAGCAAGCCCTCCACGCCCCGAGACGCACCCCAGCCAGAGGGCCCACGGCCCGCGATCGAAGTCGCCGGATGCGACTGCGGGATCAGCGAATCGTTGATCGTCACAAACGATGCGCCCAATCGCACCGCCAAGTTCGTGTTCACCGATCCACTCCGGCCATACACCGCGCACGAAAGGTGCTGCGCTTCACCCGGAAACTCCTCGCGATGATGAATCGCAATCGCCTCGTCGAGGTTCGACACCGCTACCACCGCAAGCGCAGGACCAAAGTGATCGCCCTCAACCAGTGCCGCCTCGGGCGGACAGTCCACGATCACCAACGGACGAATCCACCCATCTTTCGGCGCTTCCAGAACACCAGAGAGTGACCGGCCACCCATTCCAACCGCCTCA
>JBGSRG010000185.1:0-5051 GCA_041737685.1 Phycisphaerales bacterium
CAGCATGCGCACCACCGATGTGATCGCCGGGATCCACGCCGCTCTCTCGGTCGGTGCCGTTGCGGTGGATGTGGTTGCGGTCGAAGCACGCCTGCATGCCGCCGGTGGTGGTGGTCCCGAATCAGACCGTCACACCGGTAACCCTGCCACTACCGTCGATTACCGGGTTGTCAGTCTGACCCAGCGCCGCCTGGCTGATCCAGCAACCGTGATCGCCGGCCTCCCACCCGACACCCGGGCGCTGCCCGACGTCGCGGCCTACGACGAGCTGCTCCAACGCAGACCCCCAACACCGCCACCCGATGACGGAATGGAAGGAACGACTGGATCATGAGCACGGTCACGAAAGTCACCAACACCCTGCACCGCCAACGCGGGATGACCCAACAAGCAGCCCAAGCTGCGGTCGATTCCGCGTGCCGACGCCTGCGGTTGCCGACCGTGCGGGCAGTGATCGACGAAGCAGTGAAAGTCGCTGAGCGTGAACAGCTCACCTACCAAGGCTTCCTCGCCGAACTGCTACTGGCCGAATGCGATGACAGGGACCGCCGATCCACCATGCGTCGGGTCGCAGCCGCCGGGTTCCCACGTCAGAAATGGTTGGGCGACTTCGATTTCGATGCTAACCCGAACATCAACGCCGCTACCGTACACACGGTCGCCCAAGGCGACTGGATCCGCCGCGGCGACCCGCTCTGCTTGATCGGGGACTCCGGCACCGGCAAGTCACATCTGCTCATCGCTGTGGGCACCGCTGCCGCTGAGCAAGGCTTCCGAGTCCGCTACACGTTGGCAACCAAACTGGTCAACGAACTCGTCGAGGCCGCCGACGAGAAGCAACTCGCCCGCACGATCGCCCGCTATGGCCGCGTCGATCTTTTATGCATCGACGAACTCGGCTACATGGAACTCGACCGCCGTGGCGCCGAATTGCTGTTCCAAGTACTCACCGAACGCGAGGAAAAGGCGTCAGTAGCCATCGCATCCAACGAAAGCTTCTCCGGCTGGACGAAAACATTCACCGACCCGCGCCTCTGCGCCGCGATCGTTGACCGACTCACCTTCCACGGAACCATCATCGAAACCGGCACCACCTCATACCGGCTCAGCCATACCCGCGCCAGCAACTCGCGACCAAAGCCCACGAAGACGCCTCAACCAACACCTCCTCGCAGAGGTGGTACCGAATCAAGCCGTCACGGTGGTCCCGAGTCGGATTGACAAAGACAACGAGACGAAGGACTACGCCGATTACGTCCTTGAGGCTTTAGCGATGACGGCGACCCCATGACCATCGATGATCCTGAGCCCCGAATTTTACGATTTGCCTCTGGTACTGCCCTCAAGGCTTCCTACATTGATCCCGGCAAGTATGTGGCGTCGCGTTTGGTCGGCGAACTTGCCGATGCCTGGATGGCCGGTGCGGTGGCTGATGCACTGACCCCCGCGACCGCTGCCCGTCAATCCGTGGTCATTCGCAGGCTCGGCGACTTTCTCACGGCCGACGCTGATCGGTTTCTTACCCTGAGCGGGGACGGAAGTGAGGTCGTACGTCGCCTTCATGATTGGGAGTCGGCGATGGTGAATGAATTTCCGCCGCCAAGCGTCCACGCCAAGAAGCTTGGGACCGCATTGCGTAATCATGTTGCGCGACAGTTGCACTCTCATGGCCAGGTCGATGGAGTGTTGGCGGATTGGGCGGCAAGCAGCGTCCTCGACGGCAGGCCGTATGAATGTCTTCCGCTCGACGAGTTCAGCAACGGCGAGCGACTGCAGCTCGAGCGGATCTGTCGGGACATCGTCCGACGAACAGAGGACAGACTCGAACGCGGCGATGCCATGCTGAAGGCCGGGCAAGATCCCCGCGTTGGACGTTGGGACAGCGTGGAAGACGTTCTATGGGCCCTCCGCTTCCTGCCGTTTGAAGAAGCATTCCGCTACGAGCTGTCGGCTAAGAGTGGGCAACTAGACTCGCGGGCAATAGATCTCATGTCTGGTGTCCAGCGAAAGCGCATCAAAGCCCCACCGATAGCGGCCGCAGTGGGAGCCTTCTTGGTCCCACCAGATGAGTACCTTGTCGCAATCCGAGTGTTGCTGCACCTCCAGACCGGATGGGCGCCGGAAGAGAGCGCTCAGCTGCGGCGCAACGACATCGAATATGAAGAGGACATGATTCGAGTCCGTGTCCGGAAGCTGCGTGCACAGCGACTGCGCTGGCATTCGTTGGACTCGCCGCAACAGTCGCCGTGGGGGTGGAAGGCCGGTGACCTGCTACGTCGGGCCACACACGCGCTACGACATGCGCATGCGCTGACTCCCGCTGAGGAGTCTTTCTGGGTTGCTCCACTCCAGAACGCGCGAGATCGGCAGCCGTTTGAGTACCCGTCATTCGTGCTTCGCCCCGAATACTTCGGCGCAGAGTGTTCATTGCGCAGTCTCGTTGAGGTACAGGGTCTGTCGATCAGCGAGCCGTATGACTTCCGGCGTCTTCGCAAGACAGTCAAGAGTGCTCGCGCCGTGCTCATCGGCACACTCAATGGTGCTGCGGGCGAGGACCATTCCATCGAAGTCTTCCGGAACCATTACGCCCAAACCACTACGGTCCACACGATCGCGGCACAGACGGTGCTCCGAGCCCAACAGAAGGTACTGAAACGTGCGGTGGAGGGCCCGACCTTCGTCGACGCCGTCGCCGCTGACGTCACACAAAACGGCGTCGATGCGGAATTAGCCGCCCTCGCAGACTCGGTGGCTGCCGAGTCGCCGATCGAACAGGAACTGACCGTCACAGCGTGCCGTGATCCCTACGACGGGCCCGTTGGACAGTCCGGCTCTGTTTGTCATGCATCACCTTCGCTGTGTCTGCAATGCCGTAACGCTGTCATCTTCCGCGATCATCTCCCGAGGCTGGTTGCATACGACGCAGTGCTGGAGGACATCGAAAAGGTCATGGCACCAGTTCCATTCGCCGAGACGTACGGCCAGCAGCGCGTCAATCTCGATGCGGTTCTCGCACGGTTCACGAAGGACCAGGTGGACGCTGCGCGGTCACTCAACCTCCACGTCCACAGGCCATTCGGTCAGCGAGCAGAACAATGACCAGCCGAATCAGCCCTACCGATGTTCCGTGGAGCTCACCTTTCGATCCCGGCGAGGACGTGTTGCCCGAGGGGCGCTGCATCGCTCCTGGCCCCCGACCTCGATTCTGCGACATGCCGCGCTGGGATCTCAGTGCAGGTGGGCTCGCCCCCAATCTGAACGCTGCACAAGCCCACCTGCGATTCGACGACCTATCCGCCGGCTGGATTCCCATCGCAAAGACCCTGGCAATGGCCATGCTCAACCCCACCCACCATGTGGTCCGCGATGCCGGCGTATACCGCTCCAATCAGCCGTACAAGATGAAATCCGTCAACCATGCGCTGGCCGAAATACGATATCTCGCCCGATGGGCAACCAAAAATGGTTATACACATGACCTTTCGCAGTGGACTGACGACACATGCAAGACCTACCTCGACACCGTCCGCGACACCCGTGCGATCTCGGCGAAACGCTCCGCCGAAGACCTCTTCCGACATCTCGTCAACTTTGGCGCACTCATGGAAGGCGGAGGCCTCCGCACCAGCGTCGCTCCCTTCAGAAGCACCCAGGGCACCGGTGACATCAAGACTCCAGTCATTGCTCCAACGACATTCTGGCCTCTGATTCGGGCATGTTGGACCTACATCGATATCTTCGCCCCCGACATCATCGCTGCTCGTAATGAACTCGAAGAACTCGAAAGTGGCCCACTCGGAGGTACGCGACCTTCCACCGAATCAGTCAATGCCGCCATCGACAATTGGCTATCCTCCGCCGACGCCTTCGTTCCGCTGCACCCCTATGCAGCAGGCCGTGCCCGCGCTGGCGACATCAACCTTGACGGGCTAGCGCTGGTCACCAGCCCCCGCATACGCGAAACGAACTTCTATGGACCGCACGGCGCCATCAGAAGGCAGAAACTTCGCGATGCGATCGACCGGGGCGTCCCCACCCGGTATGGATTTACTACAACGACACCAACGGTCGTCAATCGGCCAGATGGCACACGCGGGCCCTGGCAACTCGGGTTCGATCGCTTCGTGGTGCGCAAGGAGCTTACGCAGCTCCGCAATGCGGCCTACATTTTCGTCGCAATCATGTCCATGATGCGCGACAGTGAAGTCCAAGGCATCGCTGCAGACTCGGTCAGACATAGCTATGGCGCACCCGCGGTGGAGAGCACTCTCCACAAAGGGCAGTCGGCCAGGGGAATCCGGCAACGCTGGTGGATAAGCCCACCCGTCGTGCAGGCGCTTGAAGTCGCTGAACGGATCACTCGTGACCCGAGCAGACTGTTCGGAAGCATGTACGGCGGCACCCGACGTCAACTGACGGGGTTCGACCAGTACGAGCAGATTCGATCGTTCGTCGCCTGGGTCAACGCAACGGCGGCACAGACGGGTCTCACACCGATACCGAGGACCGCTCTGGCACCGCACATGTTTCGCCGCACGATGGCGGTGATCACCGCGAACGAACCCGACGGAGAGATCGCCCTCGGAATCACGCTGAAGCACAACGCCACCCGTGCCCTCGCGAACTCGACCACGTCGGGATACGGAGCGCCGACACCCGAGTGGGCGCGGGAATTCGAACACCAAGCCAAAGAAGTCGCGGCTGGCGAACTTGTCGCCGACTGGGCCAATCACTCCCAGGGCGTCCGCTCTGCTCGCGGGCCCGGCTCCACGACGTTCGTGCAGGGGCTTGACGACGTCACTAAGAAAGCCGGCACCACCATAGCGATCGGCAATGAGCGGATGCTGCGCGATCTGCTCCGTGACAAGTTCGCCACCATCCGGTTGGGCACGCTCAACCACTGCCTCGGCGACCCCGCCAAAGCACTCTGCCTGGAGAACGCCTCGGATGCAGTGCGATCCGGTGGCCCAATCCCCAGCATGTGCCAACCATCCACCTGCCGAAACTCAGTAATCACCGCTGCACACCTGCCGCTGTGGGAACACGAGGAA
>JBGSRG010000209.1:0-2719 GCA_041737685.1 Phycisphaerales bacterium
AGACAAGTCTTGGAGGCGGCGCTTGCCGCGAAGATCGCGCAGGCTGGAGATCAGGCCGATGTCGCTGGGGTCGCCCGGATTGTTTGGATCACGCGAATCACGCGGGCTGCTGGGTTGGCTTGGTTTGTTTAGGTTGCCATCGCCCTTCTCGAAAGCGGTGTCTGCGGCGCGGCTGCCGATGGCGCTGACGGCGACGCGGTTGAGATTGACCAAGCCGATGTAGCCCATGGCGGCGGCGAGTCTTTGGGCGAAGACGAACTTGCTGGGGTCGCCCGCGTCCATGCTGGCCGAGCAATCGACGACGATGTGGAGTGAGAGGTCTTCTTCTTCGAGGAAGAGTTTGAGGAAGAGGCGGTCGAGGCGGCCGAAGATGTTCCAGTCGATGTGGCGGAGGTCATCGCCCGAGACGTAGGGACGGTGATCGGCGAATTCGACCGATTCGCCGCGGCGCTTGGAGCGGCGTTCGCCCTTGAGTTTGCCCGAGAAGACCTTTCGCGAGGTGATGTCGAGGCGTGCGATGCGCGCGGCGACGTCTGGGGCGAGGAGGTCTTCGAGTGCAGCGGGTCGGGATGGGTTGGTGGATCTGAGCATGAGGGTTATGAGAGGTACGCAGAGGTCACGGAGAAGGCACGGAGGGCACAGAGCGGGAAGGACGGGTGATGACGATCTCGCCCGGGGTCGGCTTCGGCGGCCAGTTGATGCGTCTGGTAATGCCGTCTTTGAGCTTGGAGCGATGGAAGTTGATGAGCAGCCCGATCGGGAGCCCGGTGAATCGCATGTAGCCGAGCAGTTGAGCCTCGTCGACTTCCGTCACGGCGGAGACTGCCTTGCATTCCACGAGAATGTTGCCAGCGATCACGAGGTCAACAACCTGTTGTCCGAGATCGACGCCCTTGAAGGACACGCCGAACGGCACTTGTCGATCGACTCGTACCCCGCGAACGCCGAGTTCGGCCACGAGCGCTCGTTCGTACATCTGCTCGCGCAAGCCGGGACCGAGATGTCGATGCACCTCGATTGCTGCCGCGATCACTTCGGAACTGAGAATGTTCAGTTCAGCGGGCAGGCAGCCGTTCAATCCGATCACTTTGTCGGGCTCGAAAGCCATGTTTCCTACTCCGTGACCTCTGTGCCTTCTCTGTGACCTCTGTGTACCGCGCTCAGAGCCTTACCGGCTCCTTCGGCGTTGATTCGAGGATCTTGCTGACCACTTCGTCCTGGCTGATGCGGTCGGCCTCGGCCTCGAAGTTGAGGATGAGTCGGTGGCGGAGCGCCAGGTGGGCCACTTCCTGCACGTCCTTGAAACTCACGTGGAATCGGCCGTCGGTGACGGCACGAACCTTGGCGCCCAGCAGAATCGCCTGTGCGCCGCGTGGCGAAGCGCCGCACCGAACGTACTTGTTGGTGATGTTGGGCGCGTGCGTGCCTTCGGGGTGCGTGGCCAGCACCAGGCGCGCGACATACTCCTTGACGTGCGGCGCAACGATCGCTTCGCGGATGAGCATCTGTGCGGCGAGGATCGCCGGGCCGTCGAGGATGCGGTGCACCTCGGGGTTCACGGCGCCGGTGGTTCGGTCGAGGATGGTCATCAACTCGTCGAGTTTCGAGTAGCCGACGGTGATCTTGAAGATGAAGCGGTCGAGTTGGGCCTCGGGCAGCGGATAGGTGCCCTCCTGCTCGATGGGGTTCTGCGTGGCGAGCACGAAGAAGGGCATGTCGAGCTTGTAGCTCTGGCCGGCGACGGTGACGCTGCGCTCCTGCATCGCCTCGAGCAGAGCGGACTGTGTTTTGGGGGTAGCGCGGTTGATCTCGTCTGCGAGCACGATCTGGGCGAAGATCGGCCCGCGCTGAAACTCAAACCCGCGCCGGCCGGTGGATGGGTCTTCGGTGATGATGTTGGTGCCGATGACGTCGGCGGGCATCAGGTCTGGCGTGAACTGGATGCGGGAGAATGGTAGGTGCAGGCACTCGGCCAAGGTGCGGATGAGCAGTGTTTTGCCGAGGCCCGGCACGCCTTCGAGCAGCACGTTGCCACCGGCAAAGAGCGCGATCAGCGTGGCATCGACGACCTCTTTGTGACCGACGATGACCTTGCCAACTTCGGCACGCAGGCCCTGGAAGGTCTGGCGGAAGGCCTCGCACTGTGCCTTGACGCGCTCGGGTGTTTCGGGGATGCCGGCGGTAGAGGAGGAGGAGAGCGTGGACATGGGTGGTGGTCCGATGGTGATGGTGTGTGGTGGAATCTGGAAGACGGGCGTGGTTTGCTTGTCGTGCCCGGTTGGTTTGGTCTGCTCGACTGGCATTTCGTGTTAGGTTGGGTGGTCGTCGTCGCCCTTCATCTCTTCTCGGGCCCGCTCTTTGGCTTTGCGCAAGCGCGAGATGCCGCTCTCGGCGGGCTGATCGTTGGTCTGGGCTGTTCGCGATGCACCGGGTGATCGACGCTCTGCGGCATCGGCCTGGCTCTGGCCCATTCCCAGCATCGTCTTGGCCTTCTTCAGTTCGTCGTCCCCCACGTCGAACTTGGCTTTGGAGGTCTGGGAGTCCTGCTTCGCCGCGGCCTTGGCCTGTTGCAGGGCGGCTTGGCGCTGGTCGGGGGTTAGGTCGGCACGCTGTTTGATCCCCGCCTGCGCGCGTTTGCGTGCCTCTTGCAACGATCCGATCTGGTCGCCCGCTTTGGATCGGCCCTGACCCAGACCGCGGCGCACGCTGGCGGCGATGG
>JBGSRG010000246.1:0-4674 GCA_041737685.1 Phycisphaerales bacterium
CGCTTCTGTGATTCTGATCATCGACAACTACGACTCGTTCACGTACAACCTGGTGCAGCGGTTGGGCGAGCTGGACGCTTCGCTGGATATTCGCGTTGTGCGGAACGATCAGATTTCGCCCGCGCAGGCCGAGGCGATGGAGCGAACCGACGGCGGGCGGGGTCCGGAGAGGATTGTGATCTCGCCGGGGCCGTGTACGCCGAAGGAGGCGGGCGTTTCGTCGGCGATCATCGGGCACTTTGCGGGGCGCGTGCCGATTCTGGGCGTGTGTCTGGGGCATCAGTGCATGGCGGACTTGCACGGCATGACCGTGACGCGCCACGCCGTGCCCATGCACGGAAAGACCAGCCCGGTGCGGCATGACGGCAAGGGCGTGTTTGCGGGGTTGAGCGATCCATTCGTGGCGACGCGGTATCACTCGCTGGTGGTGCTGGAAGAGACGATCCCGGCGGTGAGCGCTGATGGCGCGGGTTGGCACGTATCGGCGTGGACGGATGAACCGGTGGATGTTGGGCAACGCGATGGTTCGACGCGACGGGTGGTCATGGGTTTGCGCCGGGAGTGGAGCGCGAGCGAAAGAGCGATGGGGAAGTTCGCGCCGTTGGAGGGCGTGCAGTTTCACCCTGAAAGTTTTTTGACGGAGGAGGGGCCGGGGCTGCTTGCGAACTTTTTGCGGATGTGATGTGTGCTGAGATGGAGCGAGGCGAGACCTTGGTCTGTTGACGATCAGCCCTTTGGAATGAGCGGAGGGCGCGCGGCACGCGTTTCATGGCAGCCTACTGCGATCGGCAACACCTTCCTACCCTCTTTCCCGACATGATTCATCCAGCACCCACGTCAAAGATCGATCCCTCGCTCGCACGCGGCACGCTCGAGGAGGTTGTCGCGGCGACGGCGACCAAGCCCGCCTACGCCGTGCTGGGCTTTGCCAACACTTCGTATCGCACGCACCTGCTGCTGACGAGTGACCCGGCGAGGCTCACGGAGCGCATCGGCAAGCGGGTGATCGGCATCATCCGATTGCAGGCCCGTCGGGTAGACGTGGTGGACACGGGCGGGCGATATCTTGAGCCGGTGTACGGTCGGCCACGCCGGGTGCAGGGCGCGGTGGTGGCCATCGAGCGAGAAACCAACAGCATCGTGGTCGACGCGGCGGTGCCGATCCATTGCCAGTTGCTCGATCCGCGGCAGAGCGCCCGCGACTTTGCGCTGGGCGACTTTGTGAGTTTCGACGCGATGGACGGCGCAACGTTCTCGCCGCAGGGCGAGTAATGGGGCGAGTCCGGATTGGCGCATCGGCGGCGGCGAGCGCCTGTTAGGCCCAGCAGCGTCAGCATCAGCGGCAGGCCCACACCCGGAGCGGGCACGAGGTTGTCGTTGATCCAGTCGATCGAGCGGTCGTGCTCCTCCTCGCTCAGGCCGTAGTTGAAGGCGAAGAACGTGGGGAGCGAGTCGGCGAGCGAGCCACCCGGATTGGTGAAGCGGCCTTCGACCAGATAGATGCCCTCGCCGGTGAGTTCGGTCGCCTGGTCGAGCGTCCAGAAGTAGTGGAAGTCGTCGGGGAAGAGGGCGATGGGCGTCAGCGGCGTGGGTACGTCGGTGGTGGGGGTGGTGACGTTGGCCAGCCCGAGGTCAGCGCGGCCGGCGGTCATGGTGAAGGCCGTGGCCTCGAAGGTGCCCAGGCCCATGTTCCACTTGCGGAGCGCATGAGTGAGCGTGAAGCCGATCGTCTGGTTCAGCACGCTGGCGTCCTGAGTGGCGAAGCCCGGCTCTTCGATTCCGACCACGGATTCGAGGGCGTTGAACTCGAGATCAACCGGGAAGGTACGGAGCGCATCGCCGAAGGCTTGGGTGGGTGGTTCGCCGATGGCTGCGACGGTGGCGAGCCGGCCATTCTGGACGATGAGGCCAACGTCGGAACCGTCGGCGAGCGCGGGGGCTGTGGGGATGAGGGCGGCGCTGAGCAGAGAAAGGGGGGCGAGCGTGGCGAGGGATGGTTGCTTGAACATATGAAACTCCTCGAAAGTGGGTTTCGCGCAGAATCGGTGGGGTGCGGTCGGGAGAACTCGCAGAGGCGGGGCACTTGTGCCACCCGAAACAAAGACTGGCGGCAAGAACAGGCGCGCTAGCAGCCGGGCAGCCAACGGTCGAGGAATGCCAAGAGGTCGAGCAGGTCGGACGTGCCGTCGCGGTTGAAGTCGGCCAGCGTTGTGCCGCCCGAGCCGGAGCCGGTTGTGCCCAGTTCGGCCAGCCACGCCGAGAGGAACGAGAGCAGATCGATCAGATCGACCGCGCCGTCGTCGTTGGTATCGCTGGCGCAGCGGCAGAGATTGCCCGAGCCGTTGGCGAGCGTCTCATCGGCGAACGCGATGGCGTCGCTCATGTCGGCGGGGAGCGCGTTCTGCGAGAAGAGCAGCCAGACCGGCGGCGAGGGAAGCAGCGGCGGGGCCTCGATCTGCACCTCGATGAGATAGACCCCGTCGTCGAAGGGTGCCGTCAGCCAGTAGGCTGGGTGCTGGTGGATCAGGCCGTCGAGCGAGTCGCTGAAGCCCAGCGTGATGCTGGGACCGAGCGAGGGCGGCACGGGATCAGCATTGGGCGTGACGATGACCCGTGTGCCCTTGCGCACCTCGACGTGGGCCTCGGGCGTCTGACAGAAGTTGCGGTCGGTTGCGCTCCAGACTCGTGCTGCGCGCCGAAGGCGCATGTCGACCATCGCGCCCGTGACGAAGGAGCCGGGGATGCTGTTGACGCCGGGATCGGCGGTTCGGTTGGGCAGGCCTAGGTCGCCAAAGGCTCCCGCGAAGAAGCGTTGCGGGAAGGTGGGCTGTGATCCGCCGGCGGCCCCGCCCACTGCAACTTGGCCCTGTTCGGATCGCAGGACCAGATCGCCCGCGTGCAGCTGGGCGTGCGCGGTGGTTGCGGAAGAAAGGCCGCATATGACCGCCGCGTTGAGAATGATCGAAACTGTGCGCGCACCGATCGCCATGCTGCTGCTCCGAGGGTTTGAGATTGCGTGATGTTCTGGCCCGAAGGCACTTTTGCACGGGCTGGGTGCCCGCTTGGGGTGCGTTGGAACTACTTGGCGAAGTCGGGAAAGAAACTGTTGTCGAAACCGTCGCGATAGACGTTCTTGAATCGGAGTGTTGCGGCGTGGCCGTCGAGAAAGCCGTAGGTGGCGAGGCCTTCGGGCGTGCCTTTGCCGCGCTGGGTGGTTGATGTGCCGCCGTGGGCGCTGATCTGGCTCTGGGTGTTGGCGTAGGTTGGCGCGTCGTCTGCGCCGAAACTGTCCCAGTCTTCAGCGTGAACATGGTCGGTGGTGGCGAAGGGTCGAGAGCCGGGCACCACGCCGTGGGTCATTTGCAAGAAGTGGACGGTTGCGTGGGGGCGCGGAATCTTGTTCAACCGATCCCACGGCCCGTAGCGTTGGTTGGTCTGCGGGTTGACGATGAAGGGGGTGGCGAAGCGGGTGGTGAAGTTGTTTAGGCCGTAACTTGTCCAGCGGGCCAGCACGGGCGCAACATCGATCATCTGGTTGCCGCGGGTGAGGTTGACATACTCGCCCAGAGTGAGGCCGAGGGGGTTGGTGCCTGCGCCGCTGGGCTCGCGCGGCGACCACAAGGGGCTGTCATCGACGGGGGAGCGCAGCACCAGACCGCCGACGCCTGTGACTCCGGCACCTCCACCGCCAGCTCCACCTGAGGCGGGGCCGGAACCACCCGAGACATATTCGGCAAGCACGAGGGGCCAAGCGCGCTCGGCGAGGGTCAGCCCGCCGTGACCCAGCCCCGCGTCGATGAGCAGTTCGCGGCTGTCGTTGGTGTAAAGGGCATGGGCGGTTTCGAGTTGGCGCACGTTGGTGAGGCATATCGTGGCGCGGGCCGTGCGGCGTGCGACGGAGAGCGAGGGCAACAGAATGCCGACCAGCACCGCGATGATGGCGACGACCACGAGCAGTTCGATGAGTGTGAAGGCTCGATCGTGGTTGGAGGGGGTGCGCGGGGTCATGGCATGACGAGTATGGCCGCGCGGTCGGGATGAGTCAAGGTCTACATGCAACGCTGTTGCAAATAAAAAGATGCGCGGTTTCATCGACGGGCACCTCACCTGTTTGGATTACCATGCCGGGCCGGGAGGTTCTAGGGCGAGCGTGCTGGGTGCCGAGTTGTTGGCCCGAGCCCGACCTGCGGGACCGTTTGATCAGACTTGCAAGGACTGACATAACAATGATTTATCAACCATTGCTCGATTCCGACTCACCGCTGGGTGCGGGTGCCGGTCAGGCCCACACGTTTATGGGCACGGTGTCTGGGGCTGGGGCGGGGGGAGGTGGGCGAACGACGGATGGACCTATGACGCTGGACCCGCTCGCGGGGCCGGTGCTGGCCCCGGTGGAGATTGATCCGAGCAAGGCGGTGACGGTGGGTCGGAGTTCGACGTGCGAGGTGAACCTGCCGGACGAGGCGGTCTCTCGGCGGCACGCGAGCATTGCGCTGCGCGACGGCATCTGGTTCATCAGTGATCTGGGCAGCACGCACGGCACGTTTGTGAACAACTCGCGGCTGGACGTGCAGGGCATGTCGCCGCTGAAGGCTGGCGATGTGGTGCGGATGGGGCCGTGGACGTTCCGCGTGCGGATGGGCCCGGCGAGCCGGGCGTCGTCGAGTTCGTCGC
>JBGSRG010000247.1:0-5796 GCA_041737685.1 Phycisphaerales bacterium
TGGTTCGAGCGATGCGGCGGCAAGGCCGCTCGCGATAGATCTGGGTTGTGGTGAGGGCCGAGACACGGCGGAGTTGCTGTCGCGGGGCTGGGAGGTGGTGGCGGTTGATGGTCATCCGCTCGCCGCGGAACTGTTGAGCAATCGTGCGAACTTGCCGAATCCAGAGCGGTTGAGCGTGGTTGTTGCAGCGTTTGAGTCGATGGGCGAGTCGATGAGCGGGGCGGGTGTGTTTGGTCGGTCGCCGCCGCGGCTGGTCAACGCCAGTTATGCTCTGCCGTTCTGCGACCCGGCGAGTTTCGATGCGGTGTGGCGATCGATCGTGTTGGCGATTCCGAGGTCGGGGCGGTTTGCCGGCCAACTCTTTGGCGATCGTGACGAGTGGGCAACTTTGGCCGACCGATCGCACCAGACGCGCTCGCGGGTGGAGCGGCTGCTGGAAGCCTTTGAGGTTGAACACTTTGAGGAAGAGGAGCGTGACGGCGTGGACGCAACGGACCATCCCAAGCACTGGCACGTGTTTCATGTTGTTGCGAGGAAGAGGTAGAGAATCGGGGATTGAACGCGGGGACGCGAAGTTTGCGAAGGAAGTCGGAAGAGGGGAAGGGTGGATCGGTCTACCGAGCGCACGAAGGGAAGGAAGAGGGCATGGAGGGAGAAACGGAGAGTGGAACTGAGCGCGAAGTTCGCGAAGCAGAGGCGGTGCGTGTGCCCGTTCAAGGGAACGATCTGGCGATGAGTGCTCGAAGAAACGATCTTGCGATCGATGTTCGCGGAAACGATCTTGCGATCGATGTTCGCGGCGTGACCAAGACGTTTGGGTCGCGCAGGAAGCCGGTGCGGGCGTTGCGTGGGATTGACTTGCAGGTGCCGCGTGGCTCGATCTTTGGGCTGCTTGGCCCGAACGGCGCGGGCAAGAGCACGCTAGTGAAGATCCTGATGACGGTGATCCGGCCGACGGCCTGCCGCGGCACGATGCTGGGGCGTGCTGTGGGCAACAGAGCGACGCTGGCTCGGATCGGCTATCTGCCGGAGCATCATCGCTTTCCTGATTATCTGACCGCCGAGCAGGTGCTGGACCACTTTGGGGCGTTGTCGCTGGTGCCGCGATCGGTTCGGCGCAAGCGCACGCCGGAGTTGCTGGAACTGGTGGGCATTGGCGACTGGGCGAAGGTGAAGGTGAAGGGATTTTCGAAGGGCATGCGTCAGCGGTTGGGCTTGGCCAATGCGCTGGTGAACGATCCTGATCTGGTGCTGCTGGACGAGCCGACGGACGGTGTGGACCCGGTGGGTCGGCGCGACATCCGCAACTTTCTGTTTGAGTTGCGGTCTCGCGGCAAGACGATCTTTCTCAACTCGCACTTGTTGAGCGAACTGGAGATGTTGTGCGACACCGTGGCGATTCTGGTGCAAGGCTCGGTGTCGTCGCAGGGCACGATCGACGATCTGACAAGATATAGCAGGCGGTATGAGATTGAGGTGGGCGCAGCGGCGAGCATTGGCATCGGCGGCGGGGGCGGAACGGCTGTGCTGGCCACGCCGGGGCTGGCCACATCGGGGCTGGCCACGCGGGCGATGATCGAGTCGGCGTTGGGATCGATGTTGAGCACGGGCGTGGGCGCGGGTGCGGGCATGGCAGAGGGTGCGGGCGATTCGGCTCCGCCGGGTTCGGCTATGGGCCTGATGTTGACCGCGACGGACGGCTCGCTCGTGCCGGTGAAGATCAGCGATCGCGACGTGCAGGTGGCGACCAACGATCCGAGCGTGATTCAGCCGATGCTCGACGCGCTGCGGGGGAGGGGATTGCTGATCCGGGCTGTGCGACCGGTGCGGGCGACGCTGGAAGATTTGTTTATGCTCGCCGTGACGGACCCGACGACCGGCGGCACGCTCAGGCCCGGCGCTGCGATGGAGAACCGCCCATGATGATGCAACTTGGTGCGGTGCTGCTTGATTCGCTCCGGCTGTTGCGGAGTCGGTATCTGTTCCGGCTGACGATCATTTTGTCGTCGCTGGCGGCGGTGGCGCTGTTCGCGACGTATTCGTTCAACGACACGGGCATCCGGATCCTGTGGTTTGATACGTGGGAGAACCCGATGCTCCGCTCGGGCCAGCCGGGCGTGCGCGACTTTGTCGCGATCATGTTCAACAACATCTACGCGCGGTTCTGGCTGACGTGGGGCGCGATGATTTTGGCGATCGTCTCGACGGCGAGCATTTTGCCGGACTTTCTGTCGGGCGGCTCGATCGAACTCTCGCTGGCGCGGCCGATGTCGCGGCTGCGGATGCTGGCCTTTCGTTCGCTTGGCGCGTTGTTGTTTGTGGCGTTGCAGACGGCGGTGGGCGTGGTGCTTGCGTATCTGGTGATCGGGCTGAAGTTCGATATCTGGCTCTCGGGCATTCTGTGGGCCGTGCCGCTGATCACGCTGCAGTTCTTCTGTTTGTTCTCCTATTCAGCGCTGCTGGCGGTGATTACCCGCAGCACGCTGGCGTGCGTTATCGGCACGCTGCTGCTGTGGTTCGTGCTGTTTCTGGTGCAGTTCAGTTCAACGCAGCTGAACACGCAGGTTGAGTCAGCGCGATCGATCGAGCGGCGATCGCAGGCGGTGGTTGATCGGGTTGAGCGGATCACGGGCGAGCAAGACCGGTCGCCCACGCCGGGCGAGCAGCGTTCGCTTTCGCGTGCGAAGGACCAGATCGCACGGGCGCAGACCGACATCAAGCGGTTTGGTCCGTATGCGGCGTTGTTCAAGCGGAGTGCGTGGATGCTGCCCAAGACCGGCGACATGCAGACGATTCTGGCCAACAAGGCGCAGGTGCCCACGGGCGGAGCGATTTTCTCGCTCTTCTCGGCGGGGCAGGCCGAACGGGGCGGTGATGGCCCTTTCAACGATCCGGAGATGCGCGGCGAGGACTTTGCGGATCGCATGGCGGCCAACGACGACGCCGAACGAGCGCTTCGCGACATCAACGTGCCGCTGAGTCTGGGAACTTCGATTTTGTCGGCGTTGATGATGTACGGGCTGGCGGCGGTGATCTTTGCTCGACGCGACTTCTGAGCGGGCTGCTTATTGACCGAGCGCTCGCAGCACGACGGTGGCGTAGGCACCCCGCGGCAGCTCGAAGCGCACGGTTCGAAGCACGCGCTTGCCCGCCGCAGCGGGGTCGCGCTCGGGCTGGGTCATGGCGAAGTTGCTGGCCAGAACCGTGAGCGGACGATCGGCCTTGCCGAAGAATGGCCGGCGGAGGTCGGGCACGCGCAGATCGTTCATCGAGAGGCCCGGGGCTTCAGATTCGAGCGCGGCGGCGGCGTGGCTTGCCCAGGGTTCAGCGGGCTCAACACCCTTGGCGGGCATGGGCACCGTGAGATTTCGCCAAGCGTCTGGAAGGGTGGCCGGCCCGGCGAAGACGAGTTTGCCGAACAGATCGTCGGCGTTGAGCAGTGCGCGGCCGCTGCGCCCGCTGCGGAGGGCGACGACCTGAGTGGGAGCGGTGTGGGCGGAGTGCGATGTTGAAACCGATGCGGAGGTTGGCTCGTCGGAAGCGGCTTCGGAGACTTCGGGGCTTTCGAGGCTCTCGAGACTCTCGAGGCTTTCGATCATGGAGCGCACCGTGAGGTTCCACAGGTGGGACTGGAAGGCTTCAACGCACATCTGCTGGATAAAGGCGGGCAGTGAGGCGAAGGCTTCGCGGAAGCCGGCGCCCGAGGCGAGCGTTTCGATCGCGCGGCGTTCTGGGCATCTGGGTAGTTCGGTTGCGAGCGGTTGCCAATCGCCCCAGCGTTCGCTGAGCATTCTGCCGAAGGCCTTGGTGCGGGGCGAGTCTTTGCGAGAAGGGCTTGCGATGAGCAGGCCGAGGGCTTGCTCGAAGTCGCCGCGAGCCAGGTACGCCGCGGCGAAGCCGCGTTTGTGCCGCGCTGAGCCGAAGCGTTGCGAGCCGAAGTAGTTGACGATGAGGAGTTGTTGTGGGGTGTGTGAGGTGCTTTGTGGCGTGCGCGCGGTGGTGTGCGGGGGCTCGGCGTTCGGTTGGCTTTGGGTTTGCTTGGCTTGGGTCTGTTCGGGCTGAAGACTCAGGACGTTGGCGCGTCGGTCCATCTCCGCTGCGGCCTGTTTGGAGAGGTCGCGGACGATGAGGGCGAATTCGTTGCACCGGATGGCGCTGGCGGCGATGGGTTCTGCGCAGAAGCCCACGCGCTGGGCCGACCAGCGAACGTCGATCTCGTGCTTGCTGAGTTTCGCCGCGGCGGCTGCGTCGATGATGGGCACGGTGACGGTTTGGGTGGTGTGTGCGTGCTTGTCTTTCAGGCCCGCGTAAGACCACTTGCCGACGGGCACGCCGATGCGCTTGGCGAGCAGGCCGAGGGCATCGGGGGTGGTAAGTGAGGATTTGGTGAGTTCGTAGGCCGCGAAGGTGGAGTGGGGCTGCCAATCGGGGCGCAGGGCGTCGGTCCAGGCCGGGTTGAGCCGTTCGTGAACCTTGAAGTCGTCGGGTGATTGGCGGATGGTCATGGGGAAAGAGCAGCGTAAGGGGTCGGAGGGGGAGGCGATGGGGAAGCACCGAGGCAGAGGCGGTACACAGAGTTCACAGAGAAGGCGCGGAGGGCACGGAGCGGGGGGGTGTTCTGGTGCGAGTGGGGAACTGAACGCGAAGGCGCACTGTTCACGCGTTCGCGCTCGATCCTGCTTGTCCGAAGCCGGACCTCGATGGCACCCGCCCGCTACCATGCGGGCGTTCGCGGGCGTAACTCAATGGTAGAGTGTCAGCCTTCCAAGCTGAATGTTGCCGGTTCGAGTCCGGTCGCCCGCTTTGCTGCTGACGGGGTTGAGCGTGCCAGCATTTGAGGCCACCGGTCGCGCACAGCGTGAGAGGCGTGCGTGCGAAGACTCTTGGTGCCAAGTCCCGCGCGGTGAGAGCTTCGGCGGTCGGGGTCTGGCTCGTGGCGCCTTGCGAAGCGCGAGGCTCAGGCGGCGAGACGCAAGCTCGCCGCGATTGTGAGATTCGCCTCACGTACCCTGCGGCACAGCCACTGTGCGTTGTCAATCACCAAAGGCCGCGGTCGGATTCGAACCGACGAAGGCGTAAGCCAACGGATTTGCAATCCGCTCCATTAGACCACTTTGGTACGCGGCCAAGAACGCCCAACCCTACGGGACGGAGTTGGGCGGGTCAATGGTACCTCCGGCACACCGGAATGCAAAGCCAGGCGGGAGGCAGAAGCGGTCCGCTGGGAGCGAGGAGGGGGAGGGGGGAAGGATTGAGGGCGAAGGCACGAAGTTCTCGGAGCAAAGCGGGAAATGGAAGCGGTGGAAAGACCACACGGGCGATAACCGCCCAGACGGGCCGGAACGCCGTCGACGGTCTGCCGATAGCATGATGCTTGAACCGACTCACTCATC
The DNA here is from genome assembly GCA_041737685.1 of Phycisphaerales bacterium. GTDB lineage: Bacteria > Planctomycetota > Phycisphaerae > Phycisphaerales > UBA1924 > JAHBK01. Next base: position 5,394 of record JBGSRG010000247.1, read on the forward strand.
GGGGGTCCGAGGCGGGCTTCGATGACACGGCCCTCTCTGGTATCTCCAGCCGCAAGGATGTCGCGATGATCTGCAAGCCCACCGGATTTCTGACAGTGATCCCGACGAGCAGCGCCCGCGGCGGTTGGCTTCGAGCGACGATGAGCGTGGGTCTGTGTCTGTGCGTCTTTGCGCCGGCGTGGGCTCAGGTGGGAGTCGGTGGCAGCGACCCGGACTCGCGCGACTTTGATATCGACCGCGTGCTTCGGCCCGATGCGGTGCCCCAGAGCGCACCCATCTCCAGCCCATCGCAGCCTTCGCGTTTGCAGCCCGAGGCGGTGCGTGGGCCAAGTTCGCCGCTGCCCTCGGGCGATACGGGGCAATCGCTGCCGGGCGGGTTGCTGGCCGAAGGCTCGTTCGTCGC
>JBGSRG010000259.1:0-11267 GCA_041737685.1 Phycisphaerales bacterium
CGCCGCCACGGCCGCGACGCTCGTTGCCCAGCGTGTTCACGGGGCCACGGGCCTTCTGTCCGGCGTTTCGTTCGGGCATGTGGGCCTTGCCGCGCTCGATCTTGAGTTCGATCTCGGTGCGACCGAGGTCTTGGCCGCGAAGTTCGGCGACCATCGACGCCGGGCGGATCTGCTCGAGGGCCGCGAACGTGGCCTTGAGCGTGTTGCGGGCGTTGGTCGAGCCGAAGCACTTGGTGAGACAGTCGCTGATGCCCGCCATCTCGAGGATGGAGCGGACGACGGTGCCGGCGACGACGCCGGTGCCGGGAGCGGCGGGGATGACGCGGACCTTAGACGCGGCGAAGCGACCCTCAACCTCGTGGTTGATCGTCGTGCCGATGCGATGGACGTGCATCAGTTTGCGCTTGGCGTTCTTCTGGGCCTTGTCGATGGCCATCGGCACTTCGTTGCTCTTGGCATAGCCATAGCCGACCTGGCCGTTGCGGTTGCCCACAACAACGAGCGCACCGAAACTGAACCGGCGACCGCCCTTGACCGTCGAGGCCGTGCGATAAACGCCGATCGTGGTCGATTCAATACTGGATGATTCGTCGATGAGCTCTGGCATGGGGCTTCTTCTGTGCTGGGCGTGTGCCGGGCGATAACTTGCGGGAGGGTTGGTGGGGCGTGCGATGCGGATCAGAACTTCAGGCCGCTCTCACGGGCCGCGTCGGCCAGGGCCTTGACTCGGCCGTGGAAGCGGAAGCCGCCACGATCGAACGCGACCTGTTGCACACCGGCCTTTACGGCGCGCTCGGCGATGAGTTTGCCCACCGCGGCGGCGGACTTGCAGTTGCCGTGCTTGTCGACGCCCTCGGTGTCGAGGCTGGAGGCCGACGCGAGCGTCTTGCCCGCCAGATCGTCGATGACCTGAGCGTGGATGTGCTTGAGCGACTTGTAGACTGCCAAGCGGGGACGAGAGGGCGTGCCGGCGAGCCTGCCGCGGATCGACTTGTGGCGACGCTCTCTGCGGACCGCTTTGTTCTTGCCTTTGTCCATGATTCGAACCGCCTGCTGAATAAACGTGCGTGAGAACGAGACTGCGAACGCGTGAACTGATTAGCCGCCGAAGGCCTTGCCCTGCTTGCGGCGGATGACCTCTTCCTTGTACTTGACACCCTTGCCGTTGTAAGGCTCGGGCTTGCGGTGGGCCCGCATCTGCGAAGCAAACTGGCCGACCATGTGCTTGTCCGGACCTTTGATAGTCACGAACTGCTTCTCAACGACGACCTCGAGGCCCTGAGGGATGTCCATGAAAATGGCGTTGGCAAAGCCAAGCGTCATTTTGAGTTTCTTGCCCTGCACTGCGGCGGTCCAGCCCACGCCGACGACTTCCATCGTCTTCTCGTAGCCCTTGGTCACACCCTGGATCATGTTGTTGATCAGAGCGCGAGTGGTGCCCCAGTCGGCACGAGACTGACTCTCGGACTCTTTGCCCTTGGGGATCGAGATCGTGATGGTCTTGTCGGCCTCGGCAAAATCGACCTTGACGGTGGACGGGATCTTCATCGTGAGCGAGGTCTTTGGGCCCGCGACGGTGATGCTGCTGGCCGAGAACGTCGGCTTGACGCCGGCGGGCACGGTGATGGGCTTCTTTCCGATTCTTGACATGGCCTGCTGCTCCTCATCCGCCGGGTGAGCGTGTGCTTGAACTTGGCGGACGGCTTCGACGTGGGTGTGGGTGTGGGTGAGTGCTTGAGAAACGGTGACAATCTGAGAGACGCTGCAAGAATCGAGCGGACTTGCTGAGACGAGATTCGCCGATCAACTGACGGTGCAGACCAACTCACCACCGATGCGCTCGGTGCGGGCCTTGCGGTCAGACATCACGCCCCTCGACGTGGAGACGACGCAGATGCCCAAGCCCTGGAGGGGTCGGGGCAGATCTTCCACGCCGCGATAGACACGGCGGCCCGGCTTGGACTCCCGCCTGAGTTCGTGCAGAATCTGCTCGCCGCGGGGTCCGTAGCGGAGTTGGACTTTGAGTTTGCCGTTCATTCCGTCTTCGACGACGTCGAAGCCGTTGATGTAGCCTTCGTCGCGGAGCACCTGGGCGACGGCGCGGCAGACCTTCGTGTTAAGACACGTAACGGTCTTGGCACGGTTCCGCGAGGCGTTGCGGATGCGGGTGAGCATGTCGGCGATTGGGTCGTTCACTGCCATCGGGCGTTCTCGTTCTTGCGTGAGCGGGAGGGGCGTTGGCCCCGGTCATTGGTCGCGGGAAACGTTCTGTTGAAGGCTCGGAGCGAGCGTCGTGTTGGGCGCTGCTGTGGGCACGAAAGGTGCCTGGGGGACCTGCTTACCAGGAGGACTTGCGCATGCCCGGAATCTTGCCTTCGAGGGCGAGTTTGCGGAGCATGATGCGGCTGATGCGAAACTTGCGATAGACGCCGCGTGCGCGGCCGGTGAGTTCGCATCGACGCACGATGCGCGACGAGAACTTCGGGGTTCGCTTGGCTCGGGCGGTCTGTGCCTTGGTGGCCATACTCGGTCGTCTCCGTTCGTTCGGGAAGGTCGGGGCGGGTGGATCGGGGTCAGGAGGGGTCGCGATGAAATTGCCGCGTCAGAATCGAGGGTTGCGGGTCGGGCTTCAGGCGGCCTTGTCTTCTTTCTTGACGAAGGGCATGCCCATCTCGCCGAGCATGAACCGGCTCATCTCGGGGCTTGAGTTGGACATCACAAAGTTGATGTTCATGCCGTGGGTGAAGTTCACCTCGGCCATGTTGATCTCGGGGAAGACGCCCTGCTCGGTCAGGCCCATTGAGTAATTGCCCTGACCATCAAACGAGCGGTCGCTCAGGCCTCGGAAGTCCTTGATACGCGGCGCGGCGAGGTTGATCAGGCGGTCGAGGAAGTGCCACATGTGATCGCGCCGGAGCGTGACCATGACCGCGGTCTCATAGCCCTCGCGAACCTTGAAGTTCGACACACTCTTCTTGGCCTTGAGCACCACGGGCTTCTGGCCGGTGATCTTGGTCAGCGTGTCGATCGCGGTCTGCCGCACGTTCGCGGGCAGTTTGGTGCCCTCGAGGTGTCGGCCGAGATTGACGTTGAGGATGATGGCGCGCAGGCGGGGCCGTCGCATCGGGTTGCCCAAGGAGAACTTCTCATCGACCGCCTTGCCGATCTCGGCGTCGTAGCGGGCCTTGAGGCGCGGCGTCGTGCGTGGACCGGTGTCCTCCGGCAGATCGCTGGGCTTGATCTTCTTGGGCTTGGTCGTGGTGTCTTTGGCCATGTTCAAACTCGTTGAAACTCGTTCAGACTGGTGTAGCGGGATCGTGCGGTACGGACGTGCTCAGAGCGGTGGAGATCAGAGCAAATGTTTACTTCGACGCTGCGGCCTTCTTCTTCTTGGCCTCGGGTCCGCGAACAACACCCAGTTCTTGGCCGTTGCTCGCCGCAACCCGGACCTTGCTGCCGTCGGGCTTGGAAACGAAACGAACGCGGGTGGGCTTGCCGTCGACCACGGGGCTGACGTTGGAAATGTGGATTCCGGCCTCGCGTGTGATGATGCCGCCTTGTGGGCTGAGTTTGTTGGGCTTGAGGTGCTTGGTCCGGAGATTCAAGCCCTTGAGCAGCACGCGATCGTTCTTGACGTCAACGCGCATAATCGTGCCGGTCTGACCGCGGAGCGCGCCGCTGGTCACCATCACCAGATCACCCGTTCGAACATGCCGTGCCATTGCGAAACTTTCCTTCCTGATGAACTGTTCGGACGGTTCTTTGCGTCCGCGAATGCTGCGTGAGAACTCCGGCTTCAACAACCAAGACGGTGGTCAGACAAACACCGCTCAGACAACCTCTGGGGCAAGCGAAACGATCTTCATGAAGTTGCGGTCGCGGAGTTCGCGTGCAACCGGGCCGAAAATACGTGTGCCCTTCGGGTTGCCGTCGTCGCCGATGAGCACCACGGCGTTGGCATCAAACTTGACATACGAACCGTCGTCTCGACGTGTGGCCTTGGTCGTGCGGACCACGACGGCCTTGGACTTGTCGCCGGCCTTCACGTCGGAGCCGGGCAGGGCCTTCTTGATCGAGACCAGCACGCGGTCGCCCACGCCCGCGGTCTGGCGAGTGAACTTGCCGTTGCCGGTGGACCCGCCATAAACGCGGATCACGTAGGCGATTTTAGCGCCGGAATTGTCCGCGACTTCACATCTGGTTTCTTGCTGCAACATTGTCGGGCTCTCGATCAGACTGACGCGGGACGAAAGGACGCGGAACAACGAAATCTGGTCTGGCGGCCCATTCTGGCGGTTCATGATGGAACCAGCGGGGCCGGTGCGGAACCAAGCAAGGTTCAGGCCGTGATGTCTTCCACGCGGGTTGGACGGCTGACGATCCGCACCAGACGCCAACGCTTGGTACGCGAAACCGGGCGGCACTGCGCGATCTCAACGGTGTCGCCCTCTCGCGACTCATTCTGCTCGTCGTGAACGTGCAACACCGAGCGTCGGGCAACGTACTTGCCGTACTTCGGGTGCATGGCCTTGAAACTCACAACGACCTTGCGGGTCTTCTCGCGCTTGTCGGACTCCACCACGCCGATACGCGTGGCCTTGAGGTCCGCGGCTGCGGTCGCGGGCTTGGTCGGTGCTTTCTTGCTGGTCGTGGGCATCGTTTGGGCTCTTGAGGTCGTGCTGCTTGAAACTTACTACTTGAGAGAGAAGACGTACTTATGAGTTCTGACGGTTCGATCGTGCGGGGGCTTTGACTTGTGCGTTCAACTTCGATGCTCAATCAGGCCTTGGCTCTGGCAGTCTTCTTGACGGGCTTGACGGACTTGGCCGACTCTGCGGCTCCGGCCGTCTTCGACGACTTCGATGGCTTGCCCGATCTGGCCGCCTCGGCCAGTCGCCGGGCAGTGCGTTCGGTCGCCAGTCGAGCGATGCCCTTGCGGACCTTGCTTCGCTCGGAAGTGTCTTCCACCTTCTCCGTCACCGACTTGGCCCGCAGGCCGTACAGCGCCTCGCGCTGACGCTGCAGTTCCAGGCCGATCTCTTCGTCGCTCAGTTTGCGAACGTTTGCGGCGGAGAGTGATTCTTCTGTCTTCTTGCTCATGGCTGCTTGCTCAATCGAAACAGGTTGCGTTGCTCGGTCAGTATCAGGTGAACCTTCATCTAGATCATCATCAGATCATCATCGACACTCGCCAGAGTCCCTCGCATCACACCGTGACGCGCCGGCCCACAAAGCGGCACCGGATCGGCATCTTCATCGCGACACGGACCAAGGCTCGCTTGGCGGTCGCCTCGGGCACGCCCGCGATCTCGAACAGGATCGTGCCGGGCTTCACGCGGGCCGCCCAGTATTCCACCTCGGCCTTGCCCTTGCCCATTCGCGTTTCCAACGGCTTCTTGCTGATGGGCTTGTCGGGGAAGATCCGGATGAACAACTTGCCCTCTCGCTTGAGGAAGTGCTGAGCCGCAACGCGACCGGCCTCGATCTGTCGAGCCGCGACCCACGTTCCGTCGAGCGCCTGCAAGCCGTAGTCGCCGAAGGCCACGTAGTTTCCCTTGGTCGCCTTGCGCGGGCGAACCCGGCGCTGCTCCTTGCGAAACTTGACTCGTTTGGGCATCATCGCCATGCGTCACACTCCGGACCAGAGCCCACGAATCGGGCTCGAACTTGCTTGATGGAACCTCTGCCAACTCCAACCTGATGGACACGCGTGCTCGCGGGTCAATCACACTTTCGACTTATGCGGCGGAACGTCGTTCTCCCGCCAAACTCAGCCAGGCAAACTCAGCGCCGTCCGCGAGCACGTGCGCGGCCGCCCGCGGCCTTGCTCTCGGTTTCGTCGGTTGCGCCCTGCTCGTAGAGGCCCTTGTAGATCCACACCTTGATGCCAATGGCACCGTAACTCATGATGCTCTCGGCGGTGCCGTAGTCGATGTTCGCCTGCAGCGTGCTCAGCGGCAGCGAGCCCAACCGAACGTCGAGCCGGCGGCTCATCTCGGCGCCGCCCAGACGGCCAGCAATCGAGATCTTTACGCCACGTGCACCGGCCTGCATCGCCCCCTCGGCCCGCATCTTGACTGCGCGTCGGAAGGCCATGCGCTTGCGGAGTTGATCGGCGATGCTCTCGGCGACCAACTTCGCGTCCAGATCCGGGTTCTTGACCTCCAGAATCGAGATGGCAACCTTGCGGCCGGTCATCAACTGCAACTCTTCCTGCAAGCGATCGACCTCAGCACCCTTCGGGCCGATGACCAGACCCGGACGTGCGGTCTTGACGATCACCTTGAGTTCTTCACGCGTGCGCTCGATGTGAATGTCGCTCACCGCAGCGTGCGGGGGCTGACGATTCAATCGCTTGTCGAGGAAACGACGGATGCGCTCGTCCTCAACCAGCAACTCGCCGTAGAGCGCCTTGGGGGCGAACCAGCGGCTGCGGTGCGCTTCGGTGATGCCGACCCGAAAGCCGAATGGATTGGTCTTCTGGCCCATGTTACTTGCGCTCCTCGAGGCCGACGGTGATGTGGCACGAACGCTTGAGAATCGGGTGCGCCCGGCCGCGATCCTTGGGCTGAAACCGCTTGGCGTGCGGGCCGTGGCCCACCGTGCTCTCGGAAACAATCAGCGAAGTCAGATCGGCGTCCTGCTGCTCGGCCTCAGCGCGGGCCGCGAGCAGCGCCTTCTTCACGTCGACCGCTGCTCGCTTGGTCGTGAACGACAGCATGTTCTCGGCGGTGATCACGTCCTTGCCGCGGATCAGATCGACCACCAGTTTCGTCTTTCGCGGCGAGCCTTTGTGATACTTGAAGGTGCTCTGGAATCGGGCCAGTTCGGGCACCTGGCAGCCAAGAGCGCCGCACAGTCGCTGAATGTCCTCAGCGCGGCAGTGCGGATGATCGCTGTTGCGCATCCAATTCCGAACGGCAGAGGCGGCACGATCGCCCGCCAGGCCTTGACGCTCGACAACCGAGGCCAGCTGATCGACGCTGACTCCCTGTTGCTCTGCGAGCTTCTTGAGTTGTTCGCCACGGATCTTCACGGCGTATTCCTTGGTTCAAATGCCCGCTGCACGGTGCGACCGATTTGCGGAGGGAAACTTACTTCTTGTTACCGGCCTCGATACCTTCCTTCTTGTTCGTGTGCCCGCGGAAGGTTCGGGTTAGGCTGAACTCGCCCAACTTGTGCCCGACCATGTCCTCGGTAACGAACACGTCCAGAAACTGCCGACCGTTGTGGACCTTGAACATGTGGCCCACAAACTCCGGCACGATCGTGCAAGAGCGACGCCACGTCTTGAGCGGCTCGCGCTTGCCCGTCTGGTTCAACCTTTCAACGCGACGAAACAGACGCTCGTCGACGTGTGGACCTTTCTTCAGACTTCGGCTCATGCTTGAATCCTCGGGTGAGGCCTTGGTGCCTCTGCGAATCGACTGCGGCTTCTCGTGACGCGGCTGTGTTCAGGGCCGCATGTTCAACGCTGCATCAGGACTTACTTCTTCTGGCCAAACCGCTTGGACACGCGGCGACGGATGATCAACTTGCTCGACGGCTTCTTGCGGTTGCGCGTGCCGCCGCCCTTGGCCAACGTGCCCGTCGGACCAACCGGCGGACGATTGCTCTTGGATCGACCCGAACCACCACCCAGGGGGTGAGCGTTGTGACTCTTGGCCACGCCGCGAGTCTTAGGTCGGATGCCCAAGTGTCGTGACAATCCGGCCTTGCCCAACCGACGGTTGATGTGGTCGGAGTTGCCGACCTGGCCGATGGTGGCGCGGCTTTCGGCGTTCACCATGCGCATTTCGCCTGAGGGGAGCATCAGCGTGGCGTAGCCGCCCTCTTTGTTCATCAGCCGAGCGTGCATTCCCGCCGAGCGACAAATCTGAGCGCCGCGGCCGGGGGTGAGTTCAACACAGTGAACGTCAAGACCCGTGGGAATATCGCGGAGTCGCATCGAGTTGCCGGTCTTAGGCTCGGCTGGGCCGTCGCCCTTCGAGACGATCACGTCGCCGACTTTCAGACCTTGCGGCGAGATGATGTAGCGCTTCACCTTATCCGTGTACTGGATCAGCGCGATGTGCGCAGAGCGATTGGGATCATACTCCACGCCCACCACCGTGCCCTCGATCCCGTCGCGGTCCATCCGCTTGAAATCGATGACGCGGTACATTCGCTTGACACCGCCGCCACGGCCCCGGACGGTAATCTTGCCGTGGTGGTTGCGGCCGGCGGCATCGTGCCAGGGACGGAGCAGCGACTTCTCGGGCCGCTTCTTCGTGACCTCGGCGTGCGCATTGACGGAGGCGTTCCTTCGTCCGGCACTAGTAGGCTTGTAAATCTTGATCGGCATGGGTCTGCTCGTTCAGAACGGGTTCGGGATTAATCAGACAATCGCAACCAAAGTACGAAGCTCACGGGCAACTTGACCGGCGAAACGCCGGGGCCAAGCCCGCAGCGATCAGAACAACTCGATCGTGTCGCCTTCCTTCAGGCGGACACTCGCGAGTTTCACGTCGGACTCTCGCGTCAGTCCGTACTTGTAGCGGCGATACTTGCCCTTGCGGGTCTGCGTGTTCACCTTCTCGACGCTGACTTTATACAACTCTTCGATCGCCTTTCGGATCTGGTCCTTGCTGGCGCGAAGATCAACCTGGAACATGTACCGATTGAGTTCGTTCATCGCGAACGTGCCCTTCTCGGTGACAACGGGCTTTTTGATGACGTAGGTGGAGTGCATCACGCGGCCTCCTGAGATGTGCGACCGAGCGGACTGACTTTGGCGTCCTTGCCCGTCTGGCTCGAAGGACCGGCGAGATAGGCCTCAAGGTCGGCCTTGGAGATGACCAGATAGCGGTGGTTCAACAGGTCGAAGCAGTTCAACTGAGCCGGGTTGGTCAGCATGATCTTCTCGATGTTGCGGCCCGACTTGCGAACGTTCTCGTTCTCAGTCGCAACGGCGATGAGCGTGGAACGCTCGGCCTTGATCGCGCTAAGAAAGTCCACAAAGTCCTTGGTCTTGGGCGCCTTCATCGAGATCGAATCGATGATGCGAACCTCGTTGTCGAGCAACTTGGAGAGCAGTGCGTTCAGATTCGCCTTGCGACGCATCTTCTTGGGCATGTCAAGCCGGAAGTCGGCGTGCACGCGCTGCTTGTGGTGCGCGTGCGATCCGCCGCGGAACTGCGGAACCTTGCGGTCGCCGTGTCGAGCGTTGCCCGTGCCCTTCTGCTTGTAGATTTTACGCGTCGAACCCTCAACGTTGTGACGGTTGAGAGTCTTGGAGGTGCCCACCCGGCGGTTCGCGTGATAGCGAACGTATGCCTGTTTGATGAGCGCAGCGTTGATGCCGCCTCCGAGTTTTTCGGCGTCGATGGTCAATGTTCCGACCTCGACACCCTTCATATCCAAGACGGGGACGTTCATCGTGTCCTACCTCGTCTGACGCCTCTGTTCCAAACCCGGCCCATCCGGTGCTTGGTTCCCTCGCCTATCCGCCTGACGCCCTGTTGTTTGGTGGGCGACGGTCGGAATCGACTCGGCTGTCGTCGGCTTGTCGGAAGGTCAGTCCCGACACGCCGCGCTTTGCTGTCCTGTCCGGAGGTATCCATCGGGACCTTCCAGACCCGCCGACCGCTCACGCTGAGCGAACGACGGAAACCAACATATCCCCACCCACCACCGTCAATACACCACGATCAATCCGCCAACCTTCACGAAGGTCATCAAGCCTTGGCCGCAGTGGCCGAACGCTTGCCCTTTGAGCGATTCAATCGAACGGCCGGGCGGACCATGACGAAACCCTCGTTGGCACCCGGAACGGCACCCTTCACAAGAATCACATTCCGCTCCGCATCAACCTGCACCACGTCGAGCGAACGGGCCGTGACACGCACGTCGCCCATGTGGCCCGCCATGCGCTTGCCCTTCTTCAGACCACCGCCGAAGCCGCGGTTGGAGCAGAGACCACCGATCGAGCCCGGCGCACGGTGCTTGCGTTCGGTGCCATGGGTTGCCGAGAAGCCCTTGAAGCCGTGTCGCTTCATCGTTCCCTGAAAGCCCTTGCCCTTCGACCGAGCGACCACATCGACGAACATTGGCGAACCCAGATCGGCAATGTTCAGCGTCTGGCCGAGCTGGTAATCACCGAGTTTGTCCTCAGCAACCTTGAACTCGCCGTGCATCCGCTTGGCCTCGGTGCCCGCTTTCGCGTCGTGGCCGATCTGCGGGATCGTCGAGTTCCGTGGCTTGAGGTCACCGTAGCCCACCTGCACCGCGGCGTATCCGTCGCGATCGGGCGTGCGGATCTGTGTGACCACGCACGGTCCAACCTGGAGCACCGTCACGGGAATCAGCGCACCTTTGTCGTTGAAGACGCGGGTCATGCCGAGTTTTTTGCCGAACAACGTCGTCGTCATGGCTCACCTTACTCTGGACACCGGGCAAAGAGACAATCTCTCGCCGGCCGCTTCGTGCTTCCCGAAAGTTCGGGGCAGAGGAAGCCTTGTGTGATGGACTCTGCTGCAAAAGACCTTGCCGTCATGGACTCTGCATCGTTCCCGATTCGCCGAATCAGGAAACCTTACAAACTCAACCGAAGTCTTCCAAACAAAGCGGCCGGGGGCGCACTTGCCTCCGGCCGGTTCAATCACGCCTTGATCTTCACGAACACACCCGCCGGAACGACCAGCCGATTGAGCGCCTCAACCGTGCGGGCATTCGGCTCCATGATGTCGATGATTCGCTTGTGGGTGCGGATCTCGAACTGCTCACGGCTCTTCTTATCGATGAAGGGCGAGCGCAGCACGGTGTATCGCTCGATCCGTGTCGGCAGAGGCACCGGACCAGCCACCTTCGCATTGGTGCGCTTGGCGTGCTCAACGATCTCCTTCGCCGAGGAATCCAGGGCGAGGTGGTCGTATGCCTCCATCCGAATGCGAATCTTCTGTCCGCTCATGCTTGTGCCTTGCCCAACGTTGCGGGCGCCCTAGCGCCCAGAAACACCTGTAACTTCAGGGCCAGTCGTCCTCAACAAACGATCAGACCGAATCGAAACGACTCACTCAACCAACTCATCCGACAGAACAACTTGTGGCACCCGCCGTCGGGTCACCATCCTGGCAACATGTCCGACCCGGAGAGTGCTCCGGCCCAGAAATCAGCCCCAGCAAGGAGCCGGGCGATCCATTCGCCCGAAGAGATGAGGCCGCGTCCACGCGACCTGCGGTGTCCAGCTCGCCAGAAAGAGCCAAGCGAACATCCGCTTTACCAACTCT
>JBGSRG010000304.1:0-2351 GCA_041737685.1 Phycisphaerales bacterium
CGATACCTCGGGCCTGGTGACGGTGAAAAGCCCGATGGTGGGAACGGTGTTTCTCGCCGCGAACCCCGAGACGCCGGCGTTTGTGCAGACGGGCGCAACGGTTGGTCCGGACAGCACGGTGTGCCTGATTGAGGCGATGAAGGTGTTCAGCGAGATCAAGGCCGAGTCGTCGGGCACGATCGAGCGGGTGCTTGTGAGCAACGGCCAAGCGGTTGAGTATGGTCAAGCGCTGATGCTGGTGCGTCCGCAGTAAGCGGAGTTTCGTGCGTCGGTCGGGAGTCGCGCGGGCACCCACAGACCGGATTGACTTTGGTTCATTTGCCCGCGTGTTGGTTCTTCAAACGGGCGCCCCGCGCCTGAGGCCGAGCGGCTCATTAACTCATGTTCTCACGAATACTCATCGCCAATCGTGGAGAGATCGCCCTTCGAATCATTCGCGCCTGCCGCGAACTTGGGGTCGAGTCGATCTGTGTCTACAGCGAGGCCGATCGCGGCGCGCCGTATCTGGAACTGGCCGACGAGGCGATCTGCATCGGGCCGGGACTGGCGAAGGACAGCTATCTCAACATCTCGCGCATCATCGCGGCGGCGGAAGTGGCCAATGTAGACGCCATCCACCCCGGCTATGGCTTTTTGAGCGAGCGTGCGGAGTTTGCGGCGGTGTGCCGCGATTGCAAGATCGAGTTCATCGGGCCTTCTCCCGAGGCGATGGCGAAGTTGGGCGACAAGGTGGCGTGCAAGCGTGCGGCGAAGGAGGCGGGCGTGCCGGTCTTCCCCGGCTCTGAGGGCGCGGTTGAGGCGGAGGACGAGGCGGTTGAGGTCGCGTCGAAGATTGGGTATCCGGTGATTATCAAGGCCGCGGCGGGGGGCGGCGGGCGGGGGATGCGGGTGTGCCACAACGAGGCGTCGCTCCGCAGCAACCTGCGGAACGCGAGCCAGGAAGCGCAGAGCGCCTTTGGCAACGGCGCGGTTTTCATCGAGAAGTTTCTGGAGCACGCACGGCACATTGAGGTGCAGGTGCTGGGCGACAAGCACGGGCACGCGGTTCACTTGTTTGAGCGTGACTGCTCGATGCAGCGTCGGCATCAGAAGGTGATCGAGGAAGGCCCCGCGCCGGGGCTGGACCATCGCAAACGCGACGGGGTGTGCGAGGGGGCCGCGAAACTCATTCAGCACGCGCAGTACTCGGGCGCGGCGACGGTTGAGTTTCTGATGGACGCGCAGCAGAACTTTTACATGCTTGAGGTGAACACGCGGGTGCAGGTGGAGCACCCGGTGACGGAGTTGATCACGGGTGTAGACATTGTGAAAGAGATGATCCGGGTCGCGGCGGGCGAGCCGCTGAGTTTCAAGCAGAGCGATGTGAAGACGAACGGGCACGCGATCGAGTGCAGGATCAACGCGGAGGACCCGGATCGCAACTTCATGCCAAGCCCGGGCAAGATCACGCGGTTTGAGCCGCCTGGCGGGCCGGGGGTGCGGATGGATACGCACGTGGTGACGGGGTATGTGGTGCCGACGAACTATGACAGCATGATCGGCAAGTTGCTGGTGCATGCGCCGACCCGGGCGGAGGCGATTGCGCGGATGTCGAGGGCGCTGCGCGAGTTTCGCGTGGAGCCGATCAAGACGACGATCGGGCTGCATCGGAGGTTGATGGACGACTCGCACTTTCAGGAAGGCGGGATCGACATTCACTATCTGGAGCGGCTGCTGAAGTGAGTGGGGCGCGGCGTGATGCAGTGCGTGCCGAGGGCGGCGCGGCTGAGATTGTGGTTGCCGGAGCGGGCCGGCGTTGCCTTATGGCCGGACGTAGACGGTGAGTGACGTGTCGGTCCGGAGCGTCATGCTTCGTCGCGTGAAGGACACGATCTCGAAGATCGAAGATTGGAACTCTGGGTTGGTGTCGGCGCCGCGGATGGTGGTGGTGAGCGTGTGACGTTCTCGCTTCCAGTTTCCCGCACGGACTGGGCGCGGGGAGGCGTTGGGTGCGGTCGTTGGAGAGAGCAGGTAGGTGCCGTCTTCGAGGAAGACCCAGACAGTGCGGTTGAGCTCGGGCGGGTCGCCCGAAGCGTCGTGCCTGATCCAGGTGCCGACGATCGGATCGGATGGGGCGGCGGCGGTCTGTTGGGGCTGGTCGGCGGGGTTAGTTGGGTCGGCGGGTTGGCCGGGGTTGGCGGCTGTTGTCTTGGGGGTGTTCTCGCTTGTCGCCGCGGCCGCTGGCTCATTGGCTGCTTGGGGTTGGTCGAGCAGATCGTTGCCTGAGTCGTCGGGGCCACCCATGCCCAGGAACGAGAGCGTGCCGCCCAGAGCGGCGATCGCCTTGCTCAGCGGCTTGAGTTCGGCCTGCA
>JBGSRG010000307.1:0-3350 GCA_041737685.1 Phycisphaerales bacterium
GGCGGCCTTCCGGGCTGATCGCGGCCCAGCACAGCCCGGCCGAACTTCGACGGGCCAGACGTGGTCCGCCTAAACACAGCGAGACTCAGACCCGCCCGTCTGAACACTCGCAGATGGCCTTCGCTATCGCGAAGCCACCATCCCACCAATCGCCCAACCCGCCGTGACCGCGCAAAGCCCGCCCAGCACGCTCGCACCGACGTACCCAGCGCTCAATCCCCACAGACCCTGCTGCAGCAGTTTCAACGTTTCCAACCCGAAGGTTGAGAACGTCGTAAACCCGCCCAGCACGCCCACCATCGCGAACCATCGCCAGGCATGACGTGCGGTCGACCCGCCACCCGCGCCCATGCCCGTGCCCACGCCCGTGCCAAACACCCAGGGTGCCAGCAGACCAATCGCCAAGCAGCCGCTGAGATTCACGATCAGCGTTGCCCACGGAAATGCACGCGGATCCGCCGAGACCAGCGCCTGACCCACCACATGCCGTGCCACCCCGCCCGCGGCGGCACCAAGCCCCACAAGCAGGATGGAAGTCGCAGTCACGAATTGGGCGGAGTTTGCCGTCATGGCCGTGGGGTATGGGTGGGACGGGAGACTGGCGGGCAGACACGTGCCCGCAGGATCGCAGAGCGCTTGGATTCGTAGCTGCTTTGCTTTCGGCTACGCGTTCGGGTTCGGATCGCCTATCGGCCGCACCACGGTCGCCGCTCGAGCGCCGCCGATTCGGGTTGTGCTGACCCGTCTCGACGGGCTTCACCCACGCCCAAACCCAGCCATCCGAGCCAGTCAACCGAGCCAGCCATCCTAGCCAACAAGCAAAAGCGGAGAGGGAGGGATTCGAACCCTCGAGACAGTTACCCGTCTACGCGATTTCCAGTCGCGTTCCTTCGGCCACTCGGACACCTCTCCGGGTGCGTTCGATCTCCCATTGGGCGATCGCCGGGGCGGAGTTTAGGCCACACGCTTCAGGGGGCACACCACACGCCGGCTCTGGCTCCCGTCACTTATTCCCGGCAGATGCCTGTCCCAGGGCCGCCCCGCCTTCATCACCTCTTCGCCCCCATCCGAACCTTCGTCTGATCGATCACCACGGCCGCGATAATCGCGCCGCCCATGATGATCTGGTTGTAGTTCTGCGAGATGTCCAGAATGATGATTGCGTTGTCGATCAACTGCACCACGATCGCCCCGAGCATCGCACCAATCGCCGAGCCCCGTCCGCCCGAGAGCGAAGCCCCGCCGATCACCGCCGCGGCGATCACCTGCAACTCATACGCCGAACCCGCAGCGCTCTCGGCCGCGCCAAAGTAGCCGATGTACATGCACGCGCTCAGCCCCGACAGCACGCCCGTGATCGTGTACACCATGATCTTGATCCGGCCCACGGGAATGCCCGCATATCTCGCGGCGGTCTCGTTGCCACCCACCGCGTACACCCGCCGGCCAAACACCGTCTGGCTCAGCACAAACATGCCCGCCAGCGCCACACCGACCATGATCAACGTCGGAATGGGATAGATGCCAAAGCCGCCCGGATCGGCCTTGAAAAAGCCCTTCTGCAGCGAGTCGGGCAAGCCCGCAACGGTCTGGCCCTTGCTCAGCACAAACACGACACCGCGATAGACCGCCATGGTGCCCAGCGTGATGATGAACGGGTGAACCCGCAGCCCCACCGTCATCGCGCCGTTGGCAAAGCCCGCCAGCCCGCCCACACCGCAGCACACCAGCAGCGCCAGGCTCACCGTCGCCAGCGTGCTCGCCTGGGCATCCAGCCCCGACACCGCCATGGCCCCCACCATCGCCGCAAGCGCATAGATCGAGCCGACCGACAGATCGATACCCGCGAGGATGATCACCGCCGTCATTCCCACCGCGATCACCGCGAAGTAACTCGCCTTGTTCGCCAGGTTCAGCAGGTTCTCACGCTCAAGAAAGCGGTTGGAAACGCGCGACCCAAACGCACGCGTTGAACCATCGTCCTGCACGCGGATGCGCCACTTCGATTCTGAAACGTGCCGAACCGGCCTGCCACTGTTCCCCCGCGCGTTCCCCGCTCCACTTCCAACGCCCGAATCCGGCACCACCGGCGGCGTCACGATCAGCGTTCGATCATCGGGCTGCTCAACCGTACTGCCAGCGGGAATCTCTACCGGGAACGCCAACGACTTCGGGCCCGCCGCGGGCAGCCAGTTTGCGGCGGATTCTGGCAGCACGCCGCTCAGCCAATCCCTCGTGCCCGTCCAAGCGCTGCTGCCGAAGAACGTCAGAAGCGCCATGAAAAGCACGATGACCAGCACGAGGCCCGACTCGGGCGCAGCAAAGACCGAGCGACACGCACGCAATAAGCCCGACTGCGCACCCGCCGGCCTAAGCCGCACCGCCGCCGAGCCCGAAGGCTGTCGCGGCGGGAGGGATGGAGGTGATCCGGCTTTGGAAGTGGGGTCGCTCACGCCGCAGAAGATAGCCGAAAGGTGGTCCGAACGTCGCAGAGTTGCCAGAAGCAAGCGAGCGCGAGCGTGTTAGTCGATCGTCTGAGTGCGATTGGAACGAGTCGGGTCGATGATGTTGATCGAGTTTGGATTCTGAATATCCGGTCCATCCGGGTCCGCGGGATTGGGGATTGTCGGCTGGAAGAAGAGGGATGCAGCGTTGCCCCTTACGAGCGTTGCGTGCCCATCGTTGTACGCGAAGTTGGCGCCCAGATCCTTGTGATTGTCTACTTTCTGGTAGAAACCGGCCTTGGCACTGGCGAGATACTCGGTCGCCTGTCCCTGACCCCACCACGCCTTCGGGCCAATATCGCAAGCGTTGGTATCGTCGCCCCAGATCGGCACACCGAAGGGGATGGTCGGCTCATCGGGTCGAAAGCCCGAGATGTACAGATAGCCGATCCAATACTGGATCACCTCGTCGCGGCTGCCCATCTTCTTGATGGCCTTCAGCCGTCCGTTGTTGTACGTGCGGGCGCCGGGGTCTTGGCTCGCCGACCAATGCCGATCTTCCTGGTCGGACGGGCAGTTCAAGACCGCCAGCCCGTCGATGTAAGACGCAAGAAGCGGATTGCGATTGCCGTCGCTATAGGCAGCGCCATTCGGGAAACCGCCGCCGTAGCCCTGATCGCCCGCACCGCCTTGTGCGGTCTCGCCCATCTGCTTGAGGCTGAAAAGGCCGGCCACTCCGCCATACTTCCACTGCTGGGTGAACACACCATCGTTCACACCTGTCGGCGGCGTCAAGGGCGGCATCACGGGGTACCAGTTCTTCATGTCGTTGGCGTAGAGGTTCATCGCCACACTCACCTGCCGCACGTTGGAGAGACACGCCGTCAAGCGTGCGTTCTCTCGCGC
>JBGSRG010000309.1:0-1769 GCA_041737685.1 Phycisphaerales bacterium
CGGCGTCGGCGATCGCTTGGCGGTGGGCTTTGGCGAGCGTGAGCAGCGCCTCGTGGTCAACGATCAGTTCTCGCAGCGCCGCGTCGAGTTCGCTGAGCGGATCGGGATGTGGAGCAGGAGCGGCCGCGGTCGGCGTAGTGATTGCCGATTTGGGCGACGAAGTGGGCGTTTGGCGGGTTGCGTGGGTGTGCTTCATGGCTGGCTCGGGGCAGTCGTTTGGGGGCTGGGATGTGCCCGGCGTTTGAGCAAGTCGGACGTGAGGCGATTGACGAGTGGCCAGTCAGAAGCAGAGACGATTCGGTCTGTAAGTGCCTGGTCTGCAAGGGATTGGAACTGCTTCTCGGCCTGGCTGGGTGCGAAGGGCGGGGCCGCGTTGGAGGTCTCGCGCAGTTGCTTGAGCAGTGGCTGCACGAAGGTGACCGAGACGAACTGCTCGGCTGCGCTGCGGGCACGCTGCTCGTCGGTCTGGGGGGCTTTGTTCCGAGCAAAGGCATCTCGAAGCGAGCGGCCGAAGTCGGGGACTGCCTTGGCCGGAGTGTTCGGTTTGGTGTCAAGTCCGATGCTCTCGGACGAACCAGCACCTGCGGCGCCGAGCGCCCGCTCGATCGAGCCGATCGATGCCGAGAACTGCGGCGGCGCATTCCGCGTGCTGGCTGGGTTGGCCATGTATTCGAGCGATGTGGCGCGAAGTGCGTCCAAGCCGGTTACTCCGTAATGAACTGGGCGTGCAATCGCCCGCTCTGGTTGATCTGCGCCAGAATCTGGATTTGCTCGCGAATGGGCACGTTGAGTTGTTTGAAGGCGTCGAGGAGGTCCTCGATTCGGGCGCGGTCGGCGTTGGTTGATGTTGAACCGAACTGCGTCCAGTTCTCTCGCGTCACGAGCGGGTCGAGCGCTGTCGGCACGCGCGGCGGGATGACGGTGGTGACCACCAACCTGTCACTTCCGACGGTGACGGCGGAGACTTCCACATCGCCGGTGATGATGATGGTGCCGCTGCGTTCATTGACGATGACCTGAGCGGGCAGATCGATGAGCGTTGGGCTGAAGCGTTTGGTGAGGATCGACGCGATGAACGAGCCGGGATTGACGCGCTCTCGCTGCGGCACGGTGACGCGGATGGAGGTGTCGTCCACCGCGAAGGCGACCTGCGACGCTGCGTCGAACTCCTGCTCCAGATCGGTGGTCAGGCCGTTGATCTCGCCCGCGATCATGCGGGCTACGGAGTAGCTGCGATAGTGGGGGAGGAGGATGAGGTCAAAGGTGTTGCCCAGGGGCAGCATCCGCACGTCTTCGATCAGTTGGACGCCCTTTCGGATGCGACCGACGGTGGGAATCTCGGTGTCCTCGATGATGAGCGGGCCAGAGCCGAAGGCGAAGACGCCTTGGCCGGGGAGCGGGCCCATCATCGGGCTGATTTCGAGTTGCCCACCCCTCAAACTGGTGGCTGAGTGAAGGACGCGAACATAGAGATCGAAACGGTCGCCGCTTCGACCACCCTGTTCAGGTATCTCACACCAGATCGAGACCATCGCCACGCTCTTGGCCTTGGCGAGGGCTTTGAGGTCGCCGATAGGGTTGCCGTTGTTGGCATAGACCTGGGCGAGGGGTCGGGCCAGGACGAGTTCGCTGCCGCTGTCGCCTGTGCCGCGAAGGCCGGTGACGAGGCCGATGCCGCGCAGTTGGCTTGCGGCCTGATTTTCCAGCCGGACCATCTCTTGGATGGAGATGACGGGGTTGTCGCGGCGAAGCACGCGCGGTGTGGGGCC
>JBGSRG010000225.1:0-1727 GCA_041737685.1 Phycisphaerales bacterium
TGGCGACTCGGCTACGCCGCAGGCCCGCGCGCCATCATCGAAGAAATGAACAAACTGCAGCAGTACACCTTCGTCTGCGCACCCGCACCTCTGCAGTACGGCGCCATCGCCGCACTCGACTTCGACATGACCGAACACATCCGCGCTTACAAGGCCCGCCGAGACCGCGTCGTCGCAGCGCTCGCCCCAACCACCGGCCTCCAAACCCCCGGCGGGGCCTTCTACGCCTTCGTCAAAGTCCCCGACAAACTCGGCATGACCGCCACGCAGTTTGTTACCGCCGCGCTCGACAAAAACGTGCTGGTCATCCCCGGCAACGTCTTCTCAGCGCGAGACACGCACTTCCGCCTGTCGTACGCGACGAGCGAACGCTCGCTCACCGGCGGGCTGGAAGTGCTGAACCAGATGATGCAGGCCTGACGCGAGTATGGCACTGGAATGATGCGGTTCTAGAGCGGTCCTGCTACGGGACTGCTACAGGGCTGGGCGCACCCTCATCCTGCCCACTCGCCTTTCGGCTGAGACATTGCGCAATCAATCGCCACATCTTCATTCAATGAAAAACGCCCTCTGGAGGGCGTTCAGGGCGGCCATTGGCCGTTGCCTGTCGCGATTTCCTTTACCGTGATAAGACGGG
Organism: Phycisphaerales bacterium; assembly: GCA_041737685.1. Lineage (GTDB taxonomy): Bacteria > Planctomycetota > Phycisphaerae > Phycisphaerales > UBA1924 > JAHBK01. The sequence continues at coordinate 638 of JBGSRG010000225.1, forward strand.
AAGGACCGCTCAAGTACACTGATGAATTTATATCCATATCGGTTACGCTGGTCAAGTCCCTCTTCAGGAGTGCCCGCACCATGTCCCAAGCATCCGCCGCCCTCCCATACATCCTCGGCCTCGACCTCGGCGTCGCCTCCATCGGTTGGAGCCGAATCGCCTGCGACCCAGACAAGGCACACTTGCCCATTCGTCTCCTCGCGGCGGGTTCCCACCTATTCGAGAGCGGAACAGAAGGAACCGCCGCCGACATTGAAAGAGGAAAGGACGAAGCCAAGAACATCCAACGCCGCACCGCCCGCCTCACGCGCAGGCAGATCTGGCGCCGGGCACGCCGCAAGCGCGTCCTACTCCGCCTCTTGGTACGCCTCGACCTCCTGCCCGCCCCTACCTCCCTCGGACTGGCCGACGCCGAGGCTCTCAAACGCCCGCTCGACATCGAACGCTTTCTCAAGGCACTCGACGCGGGCATCGCGACACGCTGGCGCTTGGCCCGAAAGGCCATGAACGACCCCGCCAGCGCCCACGCCGACGAACAACGACTCTGCTACCTCTTACGCGAAGCCGCCGCCAGCGGCCCCGTCTCCCGCCACGAGTTCGGCCGGGCACTCTACCACCTCGCCCAGCGCCGCGGATTCCTCTCCAACCGCCGCGCAGAAGCGTCCAAGCCCGACGATGATCTGGGCAAAGTCAAGCAAGCCATCGGCGAACTCGCCAAACGAATCGAAGACTTCGCCGCCAGCGGCGGCGTGCCCACCCTCGGCGCCTATCTCGCATCGCTCGATCCCGACGAGCTGCGCCTTCGAGGTCGCTGGACCGCTCGGTCAATGTACAAGTCTGAGTTTGAACGCATGTGGCTCAATCAAGCCGCACACCTCGCTCTCAACGACGATACACGCGCCGAAGTCGATCACGCCATCTTCTGGCAGCGCCCCCTCAAAGACCAAAGCAACCTCATCGGTCGCTGCAGCCTCATTCCCACAGAGCGTCGCTGCCCGATCGCCAGCCGCGCCTATCAACGCTTCCGACTTCTGCAAGCAGCAAACCACCTCACCCTCACTCCTCCCGCATCCGCCACTCGGCCGCTTAC
>JBGSRG010000333.1:0-11732 GCA_041737685.1 Phycisphaerales bacterium
GCGACCTCGAACGGCTGCATCGTCGGCACGCTCCGAGGCAGCATCCTGCGCTGCACGCTCGCCGCGACGCGCACCTGATGGTTCAGCCGCTCGTCTTGCGCCCGCAGTTTGCGCAGCGTGGCGGTGGTGAGCGCTGAGGCCGAATGATCGGCAATGGCGCGGAGCAACTCGCCCTCCGCTGCGGTAAAGACTCTGGGTGTGCGGGTATACAACCGGATCAGCCCGATCGGTCGGCCCTGATCCAGCAGGCCCGTCGAGAGCAGGCTGGCCAATCCCTCCTGCCTGATCCGGCCGTGGTCGACGATGCGTTCGTCGGTGGCCAAGTCTTCAATGGCGACCACCTCGCCCCTCAAGGCCGCGTGTCGAATCTGCCCCTTGTGGGAGAGCGGAGCCGGCATCGAAAGCCACGTCTGGCTCAGGCCGTGTGCTGCTTTGACCGTGAGCACTTCCCCGGCGGGCCGCGGCGCCGTTCGGCCCGTCGTCGCCGGAGCGTCCTCGCCCAGAAGCACGATCGAGCCGGCGTCTGCACGCAGCACGTCGATCGCCAGGCCTAGCGCAACTTGAAGCAACTCATCGGGCTCGGCGGCTCCGGCAAGAAGCGAACTGAGCCGAAACAGCGCATCCAACTCGCGCACACGTTTGGCCAACTGCGATTGCGCTTCGCACACATCAGTGACCGACGAGCTTAGCAGCGACAGTACCCGGCGAAGTCCCACCAATCGCGGCGGCACGTGCCCCACGCTCAACGGAAACGCGGCGACCACCGCGCCCAACAACCCGGCCCGAATCCGCAACGCCACCGCCACGGTCTCACTCGAACCATCGTCCTCGATCGATGCCAGCGCAAACGCGCGGGCCCGACCCTCGGTCTCGCTGACGACCGACCACGGGTGGCTCAAAGCACCCAGCAAAGCCGAATCGTCGGACTGCGAAACAATCACGCCGCCTGGCTGATCACGCAGCCAGACAGGCACGCCCGTCAGTCGCGTCAACTCGTCGCACAGGGCCGCCACCGAGCCATCGGTCACAAAGTCCCGAAGCGACACGTCTCGATCTGGAGGCCCAGCAAAAACAGGGCCGGCCGTTGCTGCCGACTGCCCGTCAAGACTCGTGCGCAGCGTTTGGTCAGAGCGGGCACCCTGCGCGGGCGGCTGAAAGACGGGTTGGATGGGTTCTTGAACTGCCCCGCTGTCGGTCATGCGTCCTCACAAGGTCATAGTAGGAAGGAGCCGTTCGGGTCGGTGAGAGCAGGCCGGCCACATCGTTGGAACTTCCGCAGCGGCAAGGCGTTTGTTGCCGTTGACGATCTTGGCGCAGTCTTAACACCTGTTTGGGTGGTACTGCTCCGCAAAGGCCGTAATGTCCCGTTCGCGTCGGGATCTGGCTCGGCGCGGAGAGAGACTTTGTTCTATCAAGGAGAGAGATCATGAAGAAGGTTTTGGCTTTGGCCGCGCTTCTCGCGGCCGCGGGCGCTGCAAACGGCGCAACGCGCATCAACGAGTTCTTCTTTAACCCCTCGGGCACAGACAACGGGTTCGAGTTCTTTGAACTCGCCGGCACTCCCGGTCAGAGCCTGGCGAACACATGGCTGCTGATTGTCGAGGGCGATGGTTCGGGTGCTGGCGTGATCGATCAGGCGTTCGATCTGAGCAGTTTCTCGCTCGGCTCTAACGGGCTGTTCCTATGGCGCGATGCCGCGACCGTGCTCAACCCCGCTCCCGATGCGGGGACGACGATCAACGTCGCCGATTTCAACCCCGACATCGAAAACGGAACGAACACCTGGTTGCTCGTCACGGGTTTCAGCGGCGCGCTCGGCAATGACCTTGACACCGATAACGACGGTGCGCTCGACTCCAGCCCTTGGGCGAGCGTGATCGAGGCCGTTGGTTACACCGACGGCGCAGCCGGTGATATCCAATACGCAAGCCTCTTCGGCGGCAATACCGCCGTTGCCGGCGGTGGCATCGATATCGAGGCCTACGCGTTCGGCACCAACGGCGTCGGCTACTTTCTCGACATCGACGGCACCAGCACGGTGGGCGGTCCTTACACCATCGACAACACCGAGACGATTCCCGGCGGCGTCAGCGGTGCCTTCGCCCTGACTCCCGGCAGCGCCAACACCATCCCCTCGCCGGGCGCGATGGCGCTTCTCGGCCTGGGCGCGCTGGTCGGCGTCCGTCGTCGCCGCGCTTGAACCTCTCGGGCTTGATGCCCCAGCGATCAGCAGATTTCCGAGCGAAGGCCCGCGAAAGCGGGCCTTCGCACTTTCACGCCCCGTCGAGGGCCTTCACTCGCCCCAAGTCCGACGCGCCGTCAGCGACGCATCTTCCAACGGCCTCGCGCGGCCTATGCGCAATCTTCACATTGAACTCGGTCAGCGCGAGCCAGCTTGAAGCAACACTTCGTCCACATGAACCAACCCGAACCTCACTCCTTTCGACTCAAGCGCGGCTTCACGCTTATCGAACTGCTGGTCGTCGTGGCGGTGATCGCGCTATTGATCGGTCTGCTGCTGCCGGCGCTGGGTTCGGCACGAGACTCAGCGAAGCAAGCCGCGTGTCTCTCCAACCTTCGCCAGATCGGCGTTGCCGCGCTGTCGTACGCCAATGAGAACAAGGGTTACTTCTCTTCAGGCACCTGGGACAACAACCGCGAGGCCTCATGGGGTGCGCTCGATCAGGCCGGTTGGGTGGCTGATTTCAACAACGGCGGGTTCATGCGTCCGGGAGATCTGCTCTGCCCCTCCAGCCCGGCCCGCGGAAATCAGAACCTGAACATCAGCCGGGCCAATGGCGGTAACGCCTGGCGTGGATTCTCGCAGGCCGACCTGGACGAGCTCGTCGAGAAGGGTTACAACACCAACTACTGCCAGACGTGGTACATGGCCCACACCGACAAAAAGACCACCGCCACGGCGGGCGATCCCAAAGATCGGGTCAACAACAAAGGCCCGCTACGCGAGAGCGGGCTCGATCAGGCACCCGTCAGCAAAGTGCCGCTGATGGGCGACGGCACAATCCTCGTCGGTAACACGGGCGACTATTTGTCCGTCAAGGGCGAGCGCGTACCGGGTGCCAAATCGCTCACCGACGGGCCCGGCGCGGCCTCTCGCTCTCCATCCGGCGCAGTGGTGTATGGCCGCCAGAACTACGAAGACCTCGGCCCGGCGCACGGCAAGAGTTCGCGCGTCAGCACCGCGCAAGTCAATCACAGCCGCTTCTACGGGCAGATGGTCTTCGCAGATGGATCGGCCCGGGGCTTTGCCGACAAGGGCAAACGCGATGGCATGTTCTTGGGCACGGTTGAACTCTTCGCCAACGGCTGGACAGCGCTCAAGTATCACGACATCGAGGGCGAGGTCTACGGCGGCTGGCTCACTCACCCCGGCCAGAACTGGTAGCCCGCACCCGGCGACCAGTCTGGTCGAAGTCGGCCAGCCCAGGCAAGCCCGACCCAACTCGGATTCTCAAAGCAGCCCACAGCCCTGTCAGTCACAGCGCACCCGCCCAGCCAGCCCGTCGGGCACGCTGATGACCACGGCCGATGACCACGATGGCTCAAGTTGCTCACCGACGCCGGCGGAACGCAAACAACCCGAGCGCGGCGCCAAACAGCACTGACGCGCCGGGTGTCGGAATGCCCGGCTGCGAGAACTTGATGTTGTCGATGCCGATCCGATCGCTCTTGCCGATCAGCCGCGTCAGGTTCAACTCGATCATCACCACTGTGCCGATGACTGGCGGATCAAACGCGATCCTGAGGTGTGAAGGGTTCGCCGCGTCGCCGGGGATCAGCGGTTCGATGCTGTCCAGGACACGCACGCCGTCAGCGAAGACCCGAATCCAATCGATGCGGAGCGTTTCTCCCAGTTCAGACGCCAGATCAAACGAGTGCAGCGCAACCGTGCCGCCAGAGAGGTTGGCCAGCACGATCGTCATGAATCGCTGCGTGGCGTTGGCCGGGTGCTCGGCGTGGATGAAGTTCTGTAGGTCGCCATAGCCAGTGTCCTGCCAGCGCATGGTGCCCACGTAGTCGACCGCGACATTCGGCGTGATATCGCACTCGGGCCCATAGATGAAAGAGCCCGTGTTGCCGGTGACGAACCGACCATACGAGTCAGGAACTAGCCGACCGTTGTCCCAGAACGAACCGTCGAAGGTCAGCACCGTGGCCTGAGCCCGCGAGACAACCAGGGAGCAAGCAACCAGTGTGGAAAGAGTGAACAGAGCGATCGAGTTTGTGCGCAACATGGGAGAGACCTCTGAGAGATCCGGCGCCTGAAGTGGATGCGAATTGCACCACTCCCCGAACGCCGGAAGTGCGTCGGGACGAAAACGACACGCTCTCTCAGACCTCCCCCCTCACTCCTCCTGAGCCGCTGCACATCGAAGCATGCGCGGTTCGTATCTGACTTTGCCTAACACCACCGGGCCTAAGCATCTCACCCGGAACCAAGCGAGCAATGCGACGGCGATCCAACACAGCCTACCGCATCAGGCCCACCACAATAGGTGGGCGAAATCAAAACCTCATCTGCTCGCGCCAGATAAACGGCATCAACTGCCCGACTTCCGCCAAGCATTCGACCTCAAGATAGCAGAATCGGCTCTGCGTTCCAATGAAAAACCTCTAAAACCCGGCTCATTTTACCCTATCTTGTTGGATTCTCGGACGAGCGCCCACGCTCCCCTCAAATACCCTCAGATTCGGGGCAGTCCGAACGGGTTATCGGACACCGCCCTTCCTCACCCAGCGCAGCCCTCGATCCACGCCGCGAGATAGTCCAGCAAGTCCAATAAGTCCACTGTTCCATCGACTATGAAGTCCGCGGCCGATCCCATCGCTGGCTGCCCGAGCAACCCAAGCCAGTCGTTCAGAAACCCGAGAAGGTCCAATAAGTCCGCGGCACCATCGTTGTTGAAGTCTGCTCGGCACGCTGCGGGGCTTGCCTCAGCCTGAAAGCACGCCGTCAGCACGGACCACGAGATGCCCGGCGAACCCGCATCGAAGGGAACCCGAACCTGCAAACAGCCGTCGAGCGAGACGACACCTGAATTCTCGCTGAGCGTGGCCGAACTCACACTCGCAGACGTTGAATCGATCTGTGCAAGCGACGAGTTACGCTGACAAGGCACACTCAACGTTATGAGTTGGGCGCACTGCGCAACCTCAGCCGCGTAAACCACTTGCGTGTCCATTCGCATGGAAATCTGGCCGCTGGCCCATGACCCGTCAAACGCCACCGCCTGCCAAGCGGTAGGTCCGGCGTGCAGACTAATTGTGATAGGCGAGTGCCCCACGGCGAGCGGGCCGAAGACGCTGATCGACACCGGGACCGATGGACTCGCCCCACCGACACTCCGAACTTCGATATTCGCGCCGATCACTCTGGCTCGCGAGAGCACGCGGTCCCATTCGATGGTGATCGAGCCCGACGGAATGACCGGAACTGAGCCGGCAAAGTTCCCGAGCGTGGTTGAGAGTTGGCTCGGACCAGAGGGCACGATCTGTAGTGTGATGGGCTGGGCGAATGCGGGCGAGCCAAACGCCAGCGCCACTGCCGCGGCGAAGTGCTTGACCAAAGAACGTGCCATAAAAGTACCCATTTTCATGTTTACCGAGACCCTTCGAGAGCAAACGGCCGCTGATTGTCTTCGGATCAAGCCTAACCGCGAGTCCCCGATTCACAACCCAAACAAAGATCGAACGACAAAGTTAAAAAATCAGTAAGAAAATGCAGCCGATGAGAGGCCGCAGACGAATCTTCGGGCATCGTGGGAGAGTGCCTCGGTTCTGAGTGCACGTTTCCCGTCGGCTGAACGCGGTATCTGAGTGGGAGTCGCGTTCGGGTTCACATTCCGCTTCATTCGGGAACGTCGATCCATGAAACTACGATCGATCTGCGGCTTCGTCGCCGCCTGCGTGTTGTGCGCTCCGTTCACCTCCCCTGTTTCGGCTCGGGTTGTTGACGATGACGCAACTTCGTCGTCAGCATTGACCGCAGCGCGTTCGGGCGAACGCGGCCTCTCGCGATTCTTTGGGATCGACCAGCCGCTGCTCGAGGTTCCCGCCTACATGCGTGGCCGGACCATGCCGCGCTGTGTCAAAGCGCTCAAGCCAGACGAGCCGGCGGGTGAACCCTTCCGTGGAATGCTGCTCGACCCGATGTTCGACGCCGACGGCCGGCCGCTGGTCGCGGCGTGCTACGACGCCAACGACCCGCCACCCGAAGAAGTCTTCATCCTTGTCGAGGCCGCGATCTCGGGCATGGACCGTTTCTTCATCGCCAACCGCTGGTCGGGTTCGCAGGGCACGCTCCGAAACCTCCGATGGAGCTTTGTTCCAGACGGCTTGAACATCCCCAACGGCATCGGCGAGGGCGCCGCACCTTCGTCGCTGTTTGCCACCATGGACGCAAAGTTCGGCGGCAACCGCGCCGCGTGGATTTCGCTCTTTGAGCAGTCCTTCGCCCGCTGGTCGCAGTTGGCCGGCCTCACCTACCAGCGGATCACCTTCAACGGGATGGATTGGGACGACGGTGCTTCTTGGGGAAGCGGCGGCTCGACGATTCGCGGCGACATCCGGATCTCGATGAAGCCCATCGACGGTGGCAGCGGCGTGCTGGCTTACAACAGTTTTCCGAGCAACGGCGACATGGTGCTCGACGCCGCGGAGAACTGGCAAAGCAGCGGCAACAACTTCCGCTTCGCGCGGAACACCATCATGCACGAGCACGGGCACGGGCTGGGCATGAATCACAGCTGCCCCGGCAACAACAGCAAGTTGATGGAGCCGTTTCTCTCCACCAGTTTCGATGGTCCGCGACAGGACGACATGCGTGCCGGTCACCGTCACTACGGAGACGTCTACGGCAACAACAACACCTTCGGTGCCGCGACCGACCTCGGCTCGCTGGGCAACTCGCAATCCCTTTTCCCCTCCGGCTTCCCGACGGGCATCACTTCAGTGACCAGTGCTTCACGCACGAGCATCGACAACAACACCGAGCAGGACTACTTCCGGTTCACGATCGACGCGCCGCGAATCGTGAACATCTCGCTCATTCCCGTGGGAAGTAACTACGCCAACTACCCCCAGAACAGCAACGGAAGTTGCCAGACAGGCCCGAACAACGAGAACTCGCTCACCATCCGCGATCTGGCCTTTGACGTGATCAACTCCGCCGGTCTGGTGCAGATTTCGATGGACGGCAGCGGGATCGGCCTGGGCGAGAACCTCAACGGCCTGCTGCTCTCGCCCGCAGGCAACTGGACGATCCGCGTCCGCTCAACGACCAACGACAGCGACAACGTGCAGATGTACTCGCTGGTCATCTCGGGCGTCAGCACGCCCACAATGTCGGCCAGCGACGGAACGTTCAACGATCGCGTTCGCGTGCAATGGTCGGCCATCACCAACGCCACCGAGTATCGCGTGCTTCGCAACACCAGCACGAACAAACTCACGGCGACATTGATCGCCAGCCCCGCCGCGCCGACACTTCAGCACGACGACTTCACCGCCGTCGGCGGCACGACGTACCAGTACTGGGTTGACGTGCTGCAGGACGGCATTCTCAAGCCCCTCGCCGGGCCGGACGCTGGCTTTGCCACGTTGCCGCCGATGCCCACCGGTGCGTGCTGTATCGGCACCATTTGCCAGGTGGTGACCGCGCCGGACTGCGTTTCGCTTGTGGGAACCTATCTGGGCGACTCGGTTGGGTGCTCCGCCGCGGCGTGCGCACCGACGGGAGCGTGCTGCGTTGGTACATCTTGCCAAGTAGAAACCGCCGACGACTGCTCGATGCTCTCAGGTGTCTACCTCGGCGACGCGACGACCTGCGCTGGCAACCCTTGCACGCCCACTGGCGCGTGCTGCGTGGCCAACGTGTGTCAGATCACGACCGAGGCGTCGTGCGGCACCGCCAACGGTGAATATCTTGGCGACAGTTCGACTTGCGCGAGTGATCCGTGTACACCAACGGGTGCGTGCTGCACCGGCACGGTTTGCCAGATCACAACCGAAGTCGCGTGCTCCTCGATGACCGGGCAGTACGTCGGTGACGATTCCACGTGCGATGTCCTTCCGTGTGCCCCGACAGGTGCCTGCTGCACCGGCACCATGTGCCAGATCGTGAATGAGGTCGATTGCGCCGTTGCAAGCGGCATCTATCTGGGTGATGGCGAGACCTGCGCCAACGATCCCTGCGCTCCCCCGCCGCCCTGCCCCGGCGACTACAACGACGATAACGGCATCGATCTGCTCGACCTCTTGGCCTTCAACTCGGACTGGTCGGCCAACCTGGGTGCGGCGGTCACACCGGGCACCAACGGCGACTACGACGTGAGCGGCATCGTCGATCTGCTCGACCTGCTGAGTTTCAACGGCGACTGGTCTGCGAATCTGGGACAGCCTTGCCCATAATCGCGTAACTCGAAACGGCACCATCCTCACACTGGGGCGCTTGTTCAATCGAACAGGCGCCCCAGTCGTTTTTTGCGTGCCGTTCACGTCAATGAGCGGCCAATCTGAACCCAATCTTGACACTTCAGAAGTCAGTGATGGGGCGACCATCGGCTAGTGTCACCCACCCTGATCGTGGCAGTCTCAGGGTGCGACAAGCAAGATCTGCCGTTCAACCTTGGGCATCCCGTTCGAGCGGGCCTGCTCAGGCTGCGGCGAGGTTGGTCGCTCTGCGCTCAACGTGCCGCGAGCGCCCATCGTGCCGTGTGTTGCCGAGACCCAAACAGAGATTGAAGAGGAGAACGACGTGAGAACCCAGCAGTTTCAGCGCACACCGTTTCAGCGTAGTTTGTGTCAGGGCAGCCTGTTCGCCGCAGCCCTTGCCGCGATCCTGCCCGCGCTTGGCTTCAGCGCCAGCGCCCAAGCCCAGACATCGCTCTCAGCGGGCGACCTGGCCATCATCGGCCTGGACAAGAACGGCACGCCGGCTGATCGCTTCGCCTTCGTCGCGTTTGTTGATCTTGACCCCGGCACCGTGATCTACTTCACCGACAACGGCTGGGGAGCGTCCGGCTTTCGCAGCACCGGCGGCACCACCGACGGCGATGGCAACGAGAACCTCTCGGCCATCCAGATCAACAACACCGTCACCCGCGGCACCATCATCCAGCAAGGCGACCTCACCAACGCCGACTTCACTTGGTTGACCACAGCGCCCGTCCCGGGTGCCACTTCGGGCGCATTTGTCACGAACATCAGCCTTTCGCAGTCAGGCGAGCAGGTCTACGCCTTCCAGAACAGCAACGCGCTCAACCCGATGCACAACCTGGCGACCCAGACTCACATTTATGTGCTTGACGACACGGGTGCCTTTGAGGACGTGACCGACTCGAACAGCGGGAACGTCACGCCCGGCTTGTCGGTGGGCTCGAACACCGCGTTCACGCTGGCCACATCGCAGCCCGATATGGCTTTCGACACGTCCGTTCTGACCAGCGGAACGCGCGCCGACTGGCTCACGGCGATCGGCAATCCGTCGAACTGGCTGCTCGCTTCCAGCGACAACCTGCCCAGCGGTTCAATCACGGTGGTCGACGCGATCAACCCGTCGGTCTCATCGCTGACGCTGCTCACGCCTGCGCCCTACGTCGCCAGCACCGCGCTCACGGTTGAAGTCACTCTCACCGCATCGCCGATCACCAGCCCCGCGACCATCACTGTCTCCTCGGCCGCATTTGTCGCCGACATTGTGGTCTCGATCTCGGCCCCGAACCTTTCGGGCACCGCTGTCGCAACGCTGATCAACCAGTCGGGCGCGCCGGAAGACTTCGCGGCCAACGCCGCCGCGACAAGCAACGCCACGGGCGGTGCCGCCAGCTCCGGGTTCACACTCTTCCCAACGCGATGGATGGTCGTCGACCCAGCCTTCCGAGCCAGCGCCGCGGGCGGCACAGCCACAGTGCCGCTGCTGGTCTTCAACGGCGGCGACCTCGCCCAGAACGTGCCAGTAATGTTCTCGGTCACCGCCGGCCCGAACGTGGGTGCTTCGGCCCTGCTCTCCACCGACTCGCTCGGCCAGGTGACGTACAACTACTCCTCCGACGGAACCGCTGGCTTGGATACCGTGAGCGCCTCCAGCGCTTCGGCTGCTACCTCTGCCCAGCGGGCCTGGTGGAGCGGTCAGCGGTTCTTGCTCAGCGAGATTTTCACCAACGCACCGAGCGGCGGTGACAACGGACGCGAGTTCATCGAGATTGCCGGTCCGGCCTCTTCATCGCTCGCGGGCTATTGGGTTCTGGGCGTTGAGGGCGACCTTGGGCCAGACCTCCTGCCCCAGGCCATCGACGGCGTGCTTGACCATGTTGTTCCCCTCTCCGAGTTCCTCACCGGCGCCAATGGCCTTCTGCTGGTGCGCGATTCGACCGACGTGCTTGACCCGGCCCCCGACGCCGCAACGTTCGTCGGCATCTTCGACCCAAGCCCGGACCTTGAAAACGGCGGCGTGACTTGGATCTTGGGATACGGCAATCCCCCCGCGATCGGTACCGACCTCGACCTTGACAACGACGGTGTGTTCGATGCGGGCGTGCTGGCCGATTTCACCGCCACTGATGCCATTGCTTACTACGTGGGCGAAGAAGGCGGCCTGCTCTACGGAACGCAGTTTGGCAGTTTCGGCGAGAATCTTGTTCAGGAAACACCAATGGGCCTCGACGAGCAGTGGACTCCTGACACCGTCGTTCGCATCTTTGGCCCCACGGGTGCCCCCTGCGGCTGGGCTGGAGCCGATGCGCTCGGTTCGGGCTTGGGCTCATTCACCTACGCCCTCGACGAGAACACTGGCTTTGCAGCGTTGGGCATCGACAATGTCGGCTTCTTGCTCGTGACGCCCGGCAGCGCGAACCAGACCTCGCCCGCCGTGCTCTTCCAGCCCTCAGCCCAGTCGATCAACGCCGGCGACACCGCCTCGTTCTCGGTTCAGGCGTTTGCGTTGAGCTTCCAGTGGCGTCGCGGAGCCACGGTTCTGGTTGATGGTGGCAACATCTCGGGTGCCACGACCAACAGCCTCACCATCAACAATGCCTCAGCCGGCGACGCGGGCCTCTACACCTGCGTACTGACCAGCCCCTGCGGCAGCGTGATAAGTGACGCCGCCCAACTGACGGTGGCGGGCGGAGCGCCTTGCCCGGGCGACTACAACAACAGCGGCGGCATCGACCTGCTCGACCTGCTGGCCTTCAACGGCGATTGGTCGGCCAATCTGGGCCAGAACGTCGCGCCGGGAACCAACGGCGACTACAACAACTCGGGCATTGTTGATCTGCTCGACCTGCTGGCCTTCAACGGCGATTGGTCGGCGAATCTGGGACAGCCCTGCCCATAAGCCCTTTGCGCGGCGAGCAGTTGCAGCCCGAGTGATTGAAAGCCACGGGGCGTCCGCTTTATCCAAGCGGGCGCCCCTCTTTGTTTGGTTCGCGTCATCTGGACTGAACTGCTTGGGCCGCCGTTGCCTCCTTCCCGCCCCTCCTGATCCCGCCGCTGCGCCTGGTCTTCCCCGCCTTGTCGCCCAATTCGAAAGCCTGCATCGACGTTGCTTCAAGCAGTCGTCACGAGATGGAGCCCACTTTCATCTGCGAAGCATCTAGAATCCGATCGATGTCCGCACTGACACCTCCAACTTCTCCCGCCGTGCCCGCTCAGCCTTCGCACGGTTCGGCCGCCGGAAGCAAGCCGATCGAGCGCTCTGGCTACGTTGAGCAATC
>JBGSRG010000343.1:0-2375 GCA_041737685.1 Phycisphaerales bacterium
AGCGCCCGCACCCTCGCTGGCCCGCCCGATCAGCCGCTCGCACCGGATGGTGACCTTCGCCCCCCCACCCAGCCCCCCCCCCCCCCGCCGCTCGCCATCGACCCTGATTGCACCCGCTCCGACGTAAACTTCACGGCGTTGGAAAGCAGATTGAACACGATCTGCTGCAGTTTCTTGCGGTCGGTCTGGATCAGCGGCACGTCCGCCGCCAGTTCCACAACCAGGTCCAGCCCGCCACGATCGGCCAACGGCCGGATCAGCGCCGCAAGCGCCTCGCACTCCTCACGCACATTGGTCAACTCGATGTTCAGTTCCATCCTACCGGCCTCAAGCTTGGCCATGTCCAGGAGCCCGTTGATTAGTTCCAGCAGGTGCCGCCCCGCCGTGCTGATATTCTGGAGATAGCGGGCCCGCTTCACCACCCCCGCGGCCTCTGGGGCCTCCTTCGCGTCACGATCCACCTGTTCCTGCAACAGGTCCGCAAAGCCAAGGATCGAGTTCAAGGGCGTCCTGAGTTCGTGGCTCACGTTGGCCAGAAACTCGCCTTTGAGTTTGTTGGCCTCAAAGAGCGACACATTCCGTTCCGCGAGTTCGTTCACCTTCAGGTCGAGCGAAGCGTTGATCGCGCGCAACTGCTGCTGACTCGCTGACAACGCTTCGAGCATCTGGTTGAACGTCTCGCCCAGCTCCTCAAACTCGTCGCCCGTCTCGATCGCCGCTCGGGTTGAGATGTCGCCCTCTCGCACCCGTTCGGCCGTGTCGCGAAGTGCGCGAACAGGACTGAGAATCAGACGATTCGTGATCAGATAGAAAACCAGCACCGCCAGACCAAGAGAGATCAGCCCTGCACTGAACAGGTACGACATGTTCAGGGCCATCTGTGACACAGCGCCCTGCGCTGTGCGGTCTACGACCACCAACGCACGCTCGGTCTTCAGCGGAGCGCCCCCCCCGGTTTCTCCCACCAAGAGCCCGATCACTCGCGCGTACCGATACTGTCGGCCATCGCCAACCCATTCCGATTCGTGATACTCACCCTCGGTCTCGCCGCCGCGATCCACCACCGCCGCGAGGTGCGCCAAGGCCCGAGCCACGAACGGATCATCGCTCTCGGCGCTCCACGCACCCCCCGACACCAACGCCTCTCCCGCGCCCGCTACAAGTGCAGTAAGGGGTAGGACGACAATGGTCCCGCCGGTCGGAATCGGAACGCTCGTCGTTTCTTCAGTTTCGTCGTCAGCGAGGCCGCGATCCTTTGCGGCTTGTCGAGCATCGCCCTGCCGAACGCCCCCCGTGCTCCCCATCCCATTCGAGCCGCGCCCCCTCGCGTCTCCACGACGCAGACGTCCGCTCCCCTTTGATAGATCCGGAGCAAGTTCATACACGCGCCCGGGCACTATCCGAGATGACGCGCCGCTCGAAGCATCCTCCGACGAAATCTGCTGGGCCGCGTGCATCCACCCCTGCGCCAACTGCCGAGACCGCTCGCGTTGGCCCTCCTCGACGATCGCCTGAATCCGAAGCCACGAAAAGCTCAACGCGGCGAGAATGATCAGCACCACCGCCCCGCCAAAGAGCAGCAAACACTTGTTCGCCAGTGAGATGCCTCGCCACATACACCAACAGTTTACACGGCCCGCCGACTCGACTTGCTACGCTTGCCCTCACATGCGAATCGTGCTGGTCAACTGGGCTCGGATCTGGGAAGGCGCTAGTCAAGGCGGCGGGGTCAACCAGTACGTCCAGTCGCTCGCCATCGAACTCATCAAGCGCGGCCACGATGTTGTCAGTCTCTGCGGCGGGACGATCCACTCTCCCCCCACGTCGCCCAAGTCGACAGATCCCGAAGCACAACTCGTGCGTCACCACGACTGGATGGGCATCAAGGTCTTCGAGGTGCTCAACTCACCCGTTCTGGCCCCATCGCTCGCCCAGTTTGAGCGGCCGATGGACGAGGTCTCAAGCCCCGTCCTCGAGCGAACCGTGTCGAAGTTCTTTGACGCACTCCGGCCCGCCGCTGTGCACTGGAACTCGCTCGAAGGCTTCAGCGTTGGTTGCGTTGCCGCCGCCGCCGCGGCGGGAGCACGCAACGTCTTCAGCCTTCACAACTACCACCCTCTCTGCCCGCAGGTCTATCTGCTTCAAGGCCACCGGCGCGTCTGCACCAACTTCGACAGCGGTCACGCCTGCGTCGGCTGTGTCAACGCCGTGCCCGTCGCCCAAGAGCGCGCCAAACTCCAACACAAGTTCGTCGCCGAGCATCCAGATGTTGCCCAGGCTGCCCGCCGACTTGCGAAGGCTCAACTCCGCGAGACCCTGGCCGCCCTTCCCAGAGCCGCGCGAGCCGCCTGGCGATTGGCCAGACTGAGCCTTCC
>JBGSRG010000357.1:0-7179 GCA_041737685.1 Phycisphaerales bacterium
CCGACCGCGCTCTCGACGGTGTGCGGCACCGCGCCCTCTGGGCGCTCGCGGGCGCAGCCATCTTCTTCGCTGGCCTCCTCCCCGTGGCCCTCGTCCACAACCAGAAACTCGAAGCGCGGACGCTCTACTTCCCTCTCGTCGGCCTCGCCCTGCTGCTCGCCCTCGCCATCGACACCGCACTCGCGCTCCTGCGCCGGTTCGGCCCGCAGCGCACGCAGATCACGCTCACCCGCACCTTCTCAGGTATCGTCGCGACCCTCGTCGCACTCTGCTGCCTCCTCTTCTCCATCAGCCAGATCGGTTCGCAGCACGGCTACCGACTCGTCCACGCCTTCGACACATCCATCGTCGCGCAGTTGCGCCAGATCGTGCCCTATCCGCCGCCGCGAACCGTCTTCGTGCCCCTCGGCGTTATCGAAAGTCCCGTCAACACCGGCAACCCGCAGTTCGATCACGCACGCCCCATGATCCTCTCGGCGATCTGGGGCGGCCACGCCCTCGTCCAGCATCAATACCGGCGCGACGACCTCTGGTTCACCGCATGGAGCCCCTGGTCCGGCGTCGCCGCACACAGTTTCACAACCTCCGGCCTCACCACCGGCTGGAAACGCGGCAACGAACCCGCAGAGCCCGGCACGCAGGACTACGTGCCCTGGACCAGAGTCGTCCCCTTCACCGTCGAGCAAGGCGGCCGCGTCAGCCTCGTCCGCCGACTCATCGCCGTCGCACCCAGCGGCGAAGAAACCCGCATCGACCCGCCCGTCGTCGCCAACCTCAAGTCACAGCACGCCGACATCGGCCCAACCCGCGTCGTCCGACTCAACGACCGCGTGCCGGGCCATCAGCCCGATTGGATCGACCAGTGGCACTGGCAAGACGGCTCCGCCGCAGAGTTCTCATCGCAGCGCGTCTGGGGCCAAGCGCTGCAGGTCGTCTGGATGCGAGCCAAGAGCGATGTCCCTCTACTCCTAACTTCCCCCGATTCGCCCGCCTCCACTCCCAACTCACGCGGCCCGCAGAGCACCCTCACCACCCAGCTCGCGCCCTCCCAATCCGCGCAGCGCATCACCTTCCGCGCCACCATCGGCGAGTTCAACCTCGCGCAAGGCAAGCGCGCTGGCGAGGCCACCCTCACCTGGTCCGATCAGACCAATAACCTCGAACTCGGCTCCATCAAGCTCACCGACCGCTGGGTACGTCGCAACAAGCGCTGGGCAACGCTCACCGTCGATCTGCCGCCTCACGATCGGCCCATCACCCTGCGCTGCGACATGTCCGTCACAGACGGGTTCTTCCACGACGTCTGGGTCTCGGCCGGTGTCCGGTCGCTCGCCACTAGCCCCGCCACTCAGCCAACCAAGTAGCCGGGCAGTCCGCCGATCAGATCACAACGCTCTGGCGCTCACGTCCCCTTCGCCCACGCGATCAGCACGTCGGCCACCTCCGGACGCGAGAACTCCATCGGCGGCCGCTCGCCCGCCGCCAGCATGTCGCGAACCTTCGTGCCGCTCAAGAACACCTGATCGCCGTCGATCTTCGGGAAACTCTTGCTGCTCACCATGCCCTGCGCCAGTTTCGAGTACGCCGCGTGCTCAAACTTCAGGATCGTCATGCCCAGCGCATCGCTCGCAATGTCGTCAAAGATCGTCTGTGCGTCATACGTGCCGTAATACGTGCCCACGCCCGCGTGATCGCGCCCCACAATAAAGTGCGTGCAGCCATAGTTCTTGCGAACCACCGCGTGCAACACCGCCTCCCGCGGGCCCGCATACCGCATCGCCGCCGGCATCACGCTCAGCATCGTGCGCTCAGGCACAAAGTACTTCTCCATCAGCACGCGATAGCAATCCATCCGAACCCCAGCCGGAATGTCCCCTTCCTTCGTCTCGCCCACCAGCGGATGAATCAGCAGCCCATCGCAGATCTCCTGCGCCACTTTGCACAGATACTCGTGCGCACGATGGATCGGGTTCCGTGTCTGAAACGCGCACACCGTCTTCCAGCCACGCTCAGCAAACGCCGCACGAGACTGCGCCGGCGTCAGCCGATGCTCCAAAAACGCCTCCGAACCCTGCGGATCAACGCACACCTCCAGCGATTCCACCGGCCCGCCCAGGCAGACCTCCCCCTCTTCCATCACCTGCTTCACGCCGGGGTGCGCCGGGTCGCTCGTGCGAAACACCGACGGAATCTCCAGATCCTTGTTGTGCGCAAACACCTCGCGAACCGTCATCACCGCCTGCAGCGCGCCGTTCGGCGCAACCAGCGCCAAACGCTCGCCCGTCTTCGGTGCCTGTTCCTTGCTCACCGACAGCAGAATCGGAATCGGCCACAGCGTACCGTCTGCCAGTTTCATCTCGCGACACACACGCTCGCAATCCGCCTTGCCCATGAACCCGTCCAACGGGCTGAAAGCGCCGATCGTGATCATTTCCAGATCGCACGACTGCTTGGCGCTCAGCGTCAGCCGCTTCAGCCCCGCCGAATCTTGCCGCAACGTCTCAGCCCGCGATCCGGCCACCAAACGATTGACCAACGTGCCGCCGTGCGGCGGAATCAAACCCTGCATCCGTCAACTCCCATGATGTCGTCAAAACCGCCCCCGCGATCCCATCTGACTAGCTCACTGCGAGCATATGCCGCTTCAGCCGCGTAAAGGATCACGCCGCGCCGCGTACCATCGCCCGCGAACAGCCATTCGCACCGCCAATCGCCCCGTTTCCTCATCACCATGACCGCCGACACTCCCAAACCTTTGCCAACCGGTACCGGTCCCATCGCTGAGGCCGACCAGGCCCAGTGGCTCGCGCGCTCCGAACGCCAGTTCATCCAAGACCTGCGCCGAAAGTCGCCCCTCACCTGGGCACTCACCCTCTTCGGCCCGCCCACCCTTTCCGCTGCGCTGCTTATCCTCCTCGCCATCTGCAAGGGATGGGCCTTCGCCGAGCGCTTGGGCATCACCTCCCTGCTCACCTTCTTCGTCTTCGGCCGCTTCGTCATCCTCGGCGGCGACGATCCTCAACTCCGACTCGACCCCGAGTTCCAGGCCACCGCCCGCTTCTTCACTTCTGCCGAACTCATGCTGCTCGTGGTCTACCTCGACCTCGCCGTCGCCTGCGTGCTGGTCTACCACGCCGGATTCCTTTTCAAAATCCCCTTTGTCGGTGTCCGCCTGCTCCGCCTCGTTGAAGACGGTCAGTTCATGCTCAGGACCCAGCCCTGGATGCGCAGACTCACCCTCGCGGGCCTCATCGTCTTCGTCATGATGCCGCTCCCGGCCACCGGCAGCGTCGGCGGAGCAATCTTCGGCCGCTTGCTCGGCCTCACCCGCCGCGCAACTTACCTCGGCATCGCGCTCGGCAGCGTGCTGGGCAGTTCCATCATGTACCTCGGTGCCAATCTCATCAGCAAACACATCGACCGCAGCAGCCCGCTCTTCATGTTCTCGGGCATCGCCGCCGTCGTCGCCATCATGCTGCTGCTCAATTGGCGATACCAGCGCATCAAGCGCCGGGTCATGGCCCGCGCTGCCGCGGCGGGCAACCCGCCCTCCTCTCCCGCCAGCCGTTCCGAAGCCGCCTGAACCGCCTTCCAAGCCACCCACTTCTCGGCTTGCCGTTGCGGCACGCTTTCCTACACTCCCCCCATGACCAACACCGCCACTTCCGTTCGCTCCCCCGTCGTTGTCGATGCAGGCGCTCCCGCCACGTCCGCGCTTCCATCCGACCACACCAAGACCCGCTCCACCAACGTCACCTGGCACGACGGCAACATCAGCCGGCCCAACCGCTTCAAAGCCCTCAATGCCACCGGCGCAACCCTTTGGTTCACCGGGCTCTCGGCCAGCGGCAAAAGCACCATCGCCTGCGCCCTCGAACAAGTCCTGGTCAACCGTGGCCTCCACTGCTACCGACTCGACGGCGACAACATCCGCATGGGCCTGAACAAGAACCTCGGCTTCTCCGCCGAGGACCGCGCCGAGAACATCCGCCGCATCGGCGAGGTCGCCAAGCTCTTCGCCGACTCCGGCAGCATCGCCCTCACCAGTTTCATCAGCCCCTACCGCGCTGACCGCGACCTCTGCCGAAGCCTGCACGAACAGGACAAGGCCGGAAAGATCCCCTTCATCGAGGTCTTCGTCGATTGCCCCATCGAGGTCTGCGAAGTGCGCGACCCCAAGGGCCTTTACAAAAAGGCCCGCGCCGGCGAACTCAAGGGCTTCACCGGCATCGACGATCCCTATGAGGCACCCGTCAACCCAGAACTCACCCTCAAGCCCGCAACCATGAGCGTGCAAGACTCGGTCGACGCTTGTTTGGACTTGCTCGCCAAGCACGGCGTCGTGCGGTAAGGGACCGCGCAACTTCTCGCACGCGCACACCGCATTCCAGTGGCATATCTGCCAGGAGCGCCACCACCGCTCGCAACCGATCCGCATGGGTCACCGCAGCATGGATCACCTTTGCCGATGGGTCGGTTAGTGAGCCGATTCTGAAGCGGAAGTTCGGCACTTCCGCCACGCTGACTTTGCCGACTCGGCAAACTGGCGCACCGACGCAGCAGAGTTCAGTTGGAACAACGGCTCCTCAATCATTGACGACAACTCGGCCGTGAAGTTTGGCCGCCGACCCTTCATTCTGAGATTCAGAGCCTTTACGGGGAGTTCGATTCTTTGGCCTGCCTGCGCGCCCTTCAGCACACGCGGTACCTTCCGAAGCATTCCCTTCCGCGTTTCGAGCAGGGCATGAGCACGCGATGCGGCGTTGATCTTGACGTCGGTCAGAACACCAATACGAACGTAAGGCTCGAAGGCCTCATCGCCCAGTGATCCTCGAACCGCGATTAACACCGCCAGCAGACTACTCCCCATCGGAACTCGGATCAGTTTACGTTCTTGCGCCGCTTCCTCGGCGGTGCTTGGCGCGTCCCCGTCCGAGTCCTCTTCCGCTATATCCACCTCGTCTTCGCCGTCAGAACTCATCTCGGGCGGGCCGTACACCGTGCGATAGGTATCTTCGATCGTAAGTCGGGTCAGGTTGGGAAACGGGCGCGCCAAGGTCGTGAGACGACGTAGCGAGTCGGGATCGGACTGAAGGTGCTGGGCAAGTTCCGCGTTCAGTTGCAACACCTCCCGATAGAAGCGATGCACGCCATCGACAATCGATCGAACACTGGTTGCAAACTCTCGTCGGTCCGTTTCGCTCATTGAATCGTCCTCACTGGCGCTCGTTGTTTGGAAAGGGTCGCCATGCATGCACGACCTTTACGAATGGTTCGAGACGTCGAACGGCAGCAAAGCGGTCACGCACCGCGGTGCCGTGAGAGGTTCTCCACGACAAAGCCGCACGCTCCGTGCCAATGACCGTGCCGAGCAGCGATTGCCAATCGCCCTCAAAGCCGCAAAGTCCGAGACTTTCGAGAAACTGGCGCAGCATGTCAACCCAATGAGCTTGGTGCTCCCGGTTGAGCAACTGGTGAAGAGACTGCCAAGTGCGGATGGTGAGATTGCACGCACTGTTCATCTCTGACACGGCGGATCGAACCTCGCGCTCGGCGCGGTTCATGCGCCGCTCATCGACCAGATAGACAAGTGTGGGGTCGCACTCCCGAATGGCCGCACACAGTGCTGGTGGATATCGCTGGAGTGAAACTTCCGACGGCTGGATGCTGTTCCACTCCCGAACCAGTTGATCGGGGTTCGCCGGTTCTAGATGCGCGGCTTCGTCAATCGCTGGATCGATCCGCTCGTCCTCGGGGTCGGCTCCCTTCTTCGTGCTTGTACCTGAACGGAACTTCGCTTCGATCAGAACGAGCTGCGTTCCGAGACGCAGCACAACATCTGGTTCCGCACCTGACAGCCGGGGCCAGAACCACGCAAGTGTGGGCCCTGGACCAAGATCTCGCCCAAGGAACCATCGCGCGAGCAGATCCCAACGTTCAAGCATGACCAGCAGGCCGATCGTTGAAGATGTCAACGCGTCTTCGAGCCGAGAGGGCTCAGGCTCTAGAGCGCTCAACTTGCCACGAAGTACGGCGTGAATCATGCAGAGGAGCTTATCAAAGTGCGCCGGCTCCCGCAATGGCCGCAGGAACGCCGGGTGGGGCTATCCTGTTTTATGCCGATCATTCAGGTGCCTCACGCAGTTATTCTAAAGACGCTGACGTCGGCTACGAGAGTCTGCCGCTTCGTTCAATCCCGACTCGACTCGCTCCGCGCCATCACCAAGGACGACGCCTCTCCCGTCACCATCGCCGACTTCGCCTCTCAAGCCGTGATCGCGCAAGGGCTGGCCGATTCCGGCCTCATCGCCGCCGGCCTCGTCGCCGAAGAGTCCGCCGAGTTCCTTCGCAACCCCGATCATCACGCGCACCTCGCCGCTTGTCT
Organism: Phycisphaerales bacterium; assembly: GCA_041737685.1. Lineage (GTDB taxonomy): Bacteria > Planctomycetota > Phycisphaerae > Phycisphaerales > UBA1924 > JAHBK01. The sequence continues at coordinate 6,386 of JBGSRG010000357.1, forward strand.
CGCCGCCATCCACGAATCCGGCGCATGGCCAAACTGCACCGCGAGCCAATTGCTCGCCGCCGTTGATCTTGGTGGCGCTGACGCCGCCGGTCTCAACTCTTCGCAAGGCGGCTGGACCCTCGACCCCATCGACGGCACCAAGGGCTTCCTCCGCGCCCAGCAGTACTGCATCTCGCTCGCCTTCATCCGCAACGGCGTCGTCGAGCGCGGCTATCTCGCCTGTCCCAATCTCCCGCTCGACCCCCACTGCCCGCTCGATGTCTTGCTCGATGCTTCGTCCAACTCAGCGCCCAATCCGCTTCTCGACAACGCTCAGCCAAACGCCGACGCCGCCATCAACGCCGAGGGCACGCTCTTCTGGGCCGTTGCCTCAAGCGACGATGCCCAAGAGTCAAACTCGGCGCGCGTCCGCACCCTCACCCAGTTGGCTTCCACCTCTTTCCCCGTCTCCCGCGATGACGAGCACCTGCGCGAAACCGACGCCCAACGCCGAATCATCCGCCTCGCTGAGTCCGTTGAGTCTGGCCACTCCAACCACTCCGCCGCGGCGCAGGTCATCGATCACGCCGCACGCGTCCTCAACTGCACAGTGCAGCCCTCGGTTCGATTGGATTCGCAGTGCAAGTACGCCGTGGTCGCGCGATCACAGGCCGACGCCTACCTGCGTCTGCCAGGCAAAAAAGCCTACGTCGAACGCATCTGGGACCACGCCGCGGGCATGTTGATCGCCCAGCGAGCCGGCTGCACCGTCAGCGATGCCTTTGGTCATCCGCTCGACTTCTCGCACGGCCGCG
>JBGSRG010000367.1:0-5249 GCA_041737685.1 Phycisphaerales bacterium
GGAGGCGGAGGTGGAGGTGGAGGATCGCGGCCAGCGCCGGCAGCGCGGCCGTGAAGCTGTGAAGCCGTGAGGCTGTCAGGCCAGCGTCACGTCCTGAGAAAGGGCTGTGGTGGACGACGCTGCGGATTGGCACGGACGAGAATCTTGATGGCGGGGTGGACCTGCTGGACTTGCTTGAGTCTCTGACCAAGTGGCAGCGGGGGTGTGTGGTATGAGTGTGGGGGATGGGAGTGAGCGCGAGAACAGCGGCGGTGGTGAGCTTTGAACGCGGCGTATGAAGCGGCGCAGGGAGATCGCAACGCAACGGAAACGAACAGCCCCGAGCGCTGGCCCGGGGCTGTCTGGAGTGTGGAGATACCGTCGTAACACGAGCGCGGGAATCAGGTCGCCCGTCGCTCATTGCCCATTGCCGATTGCTCAGTGCTCAGTGCTTAGTGCTGCTGAGCGGCGGTCTGACAGTTGAGCTGCGAGTTGATGGCGTAGATCACCTCGTCCGCCCCGTCTCTGAGACCATTTTCATCGTTGTCTGCGCATCGGTCCTGGGCGATTCCCGGACGGGGCGGCGAGTCTGAGCCGATCAGGATGACGGGCACGGTGGGCGTGATGGTGCTGCCGGGCGTGATCGCGTCGGCGACGATTCGTAGCGCACTCCAGTCAGCGCTCATCACCACGGGGAGCTCGAAGTAGATCGTGCTGCCCACCTGCACGAGGCCGATGAGCGCGCTGGAGTCGCTGCTGAGCGTGAGGGCCACGCCCAACGTGCCGATGCCGGCGGCGTCGACGCGGAGCGTGTTGAAGGGTGAAGTCTTGTCGAGTTCCAGGCTGAGTTTCTGACCCAGTTTCGTGGCCGTCAGTGAGACCTCGGTCGGCAGGCCGATGTCGGCGGAGCCAGCGGCGGGGAACTGCGCGGTCTGGGCGATGGAGATCGACCCGCTGAGCGAGATGTTGTTCCATTCGTTGCCGAAGCGTAGATCGAGCGTGGTGTTGGGAACCAGCGAGTATTCGCAGGCAGTGAAGGTCTGGGCCGCGTTGGAGGGCAGCACGGTCACCGATTCGAGACCGCCCGCGCCCGGGGTTGCGCTTCGAGCTTCTTCGGTAGCCTTGCCGGTAGACTCGGGGTTGACGATCTTGTTGTTCACGACCGAGACGGTGACGGGCTTGCAGTCGATGTTTCTGGGCAAGGTGGTGTCGATGACGATCCAGTCGCGGTCTCCGAAGGCCACCATCTGATTCTGAATCAGACCCGCGGCTGTTTTGATGATCTTCGGCAGCCACAGTTCTCGAATCTGCTTGATGATGTCACGAATCGCTGCGTCGTCGTTGTTGTCGCAAGCGATCTTGGCGCTGAGGATGAGCGTCTGGGTGGCGCTGACTTTCGCGTTCAGTTCGGTGAAGCAAGCGTCTTGCTGCGCTGCGGGCGCTTGGCAGCAAGCGGCGTATCCACCGGCGATCTGTCCGTTGAGAAACCTGATCTGCTCGCAGGCGTGCCGCTCGCAGCACGACTCGGCGACCATGCCCCAGCCGCCGGTGACCGCAACGAATCCGAGCGTGCCAGTGATGCTGACCCATCGCGGATGCTCCCGAAGAAGCGAGTGTTTCGATGGCCGTTGAGCCGCGGATGGGGTCATGATTGTGGTCATGGGAGCGCTCCTGCCATCAAGCATGCTGAAGATTCTGGTGGCCGGCTCATAGGCCCAATATGACCAGTCTCAGTCGCCGCACGTTTGATTGGCAGCGCAGCATAAACCCCAGGGGTGGGGGGGGGCAAGTAGTCAAACTGTAAATGTTGTGTTCAGCGTCAGCAGAATGATCCGTGCATATTCCGCACGGTAGCCCCCAACGTATGTTCTCAGTTCTATCTCGTGTCGCCACAGGTGAAGTCGTTGCGAGCGAGATGTCGGAAAGTCCACAAGAAAGTTGTGGATGGACAACAGATGCCTCTTATGAGTCTGCACTCACTTTGTTCTATCGCCCGACATGCCACCGCCGGTCATGCCTTCGGCGTTGCCCATCGGCTCGTAGGCTCGCATCGATCGCATCTCACGCAGCAGGATTCGGCGCTGGTCGGCGTCGAGCATGCCGTAGATCTCCATGATTCGGCCGGCGTTGCGGAGTTTGTCGATGCCGGTGGGTTCGGCATAGCCGCTGGTCTTGCCGTCGGCGCTGGGCTTGAGCCGCTGGCTGACGTTGTCTTGAACCAGTGCGCGGACTTTGGACTCTTGTTCGGCGCTGAGATTGAGTTTCTTCAGCAGGCTCTCGAACTGCTTGCCCTGTTGGCCGATGGTGCGCTCGAAGGCGTTCTTGCCCTCTTGTCCGAAAGCTAGGAGCATTTCTGTCGCCGAGGCCTGCATGAAGTTGATTTTCTTGCCCGGCTCATCGGGGGGGCCGATCTCCATGCGCTCGCGCACGATGGCCCGCCAGTATTCGTTGACAAGGCGACGGGCCTCGGCCCGCTCGGTCTCGGGCAAGATGGGCGCGATCTCTTCGATCAATCGACCGCGGTCGCGGAAGGGCTTGGCCAGTTCGAGCATGCTGCGAAGGCCCTGCATGGCGCGGGCCTTGTCGCCGCCTTGCGATGCGTTGGCCAGACCCGCGAGTTCGCCGATGTTCTCTTGCACCAGACGATCGATGATGGCGTTTCGCTCGGCGACGATCTGGTCGATCTGCTCGCGGGTGGCATCGTCGAGTTCCATCCGCTCGATCGCGGCGAGGGCCGGGTCTACGTCGAGCCGTTTGATGCGACCGTCGAACTCTCGCTGGATGAGAGTGTGGGTGGCATCGAGGCCGGTGTGCTCGGTGACCTTTGGCCCGGCGAGGGGCGATTCAGGCTCATCGCTCTTTGGTGCGTTGGGCGTTCCGGGCGTTCCGGACATGGGCTCGATGAGCCAGATCGTGGGAAGGACGATCGAGGTGGCGGTGCCCAGCGGCGCGGCTGCGTGAGCGGCGGTGGGGAGGGCGCGGTGTTCGACTGCGGCCTTGCCCTGAGCGTTTGCGCCGAGGAGCGTGGACAGAATTCCCGTCCCGCTGATGAGAAGCACTCTGGCGTCACGTCGGTTCATGATTCGGCTCCTGAGTCTGCGGGCTGCGGCGAGCGGGGTAGCTGCATCGTGGAAGGCTGATGGTGATTGGGCTGGAACTGTTCGACCGTTCTGGTCGGGTTGGAGTGGGTCAATGCGATGGGTACTTGCGTGATGTGCCCAGCAGGCTCAACGGATTTGTCGGCTGGGGATTGCATCGGCACGCTCACGCGGCGGCCAAGGGGAATTTAGAATCCGGTACGGGTTCTCTCTATCATGCCTTATGGACCAGCCTTTGCCGCCGCCGGCCTCAAAGTCGTTCTCCGTGCCCGGCTCTCCCCCCTCCGCCCCTTCCTCCCTCCCCCCCGCTTCTGGCGGCAATGCTGTCGGACGGACGGCTTTGGCGAGTGCGATCGCCGGGGCTGCGTTGCTTCGTGGCACTTTCACGCTTCGTTCGGGCCGAACGAGCAGTTACTACTTGGACAAGTACCTGTTTTCGACGCGGCCGGAGGTTCTGGCGCCGCTGGCTGAACTTTTCGCCGAGCGCATTGCTGATCTTGCCGAGCGGGCCGGGCTGGAATCGGGTTGGCCGGATCGATTGGCGGGGGCTGAACTGGGCGGTATTCCGCTGGTGACGGCGGCGAGTTTGCGAACGGGCATTCCGTGCGTGTTTATCCGCAACGCGAAGAAGGACTACGGCACGGCAAAGCAGTTGGAGGGCTCGATTCAGCCGGGGCACAGCGTGATCTTGCTGGAGGACGTGGCGACGACGGCGGGACAGGCGCTCGAGGCGGTGCGTGTGCTGCGCGACCTGAAGGCCAATGTGGTTGGTGTGATCGCGACCATTGACCGGCAGGAAGGGGCAACCGAGAACATGCGCTCGGCGGGGGTGCCCTTTGAGGCGCTGTTCACCAAGACCGATCTTGGGATTGCGGAGTAGTCTGGGCGAGCGGGTTTGGTTCATCAAAGCACGCGACGCCGACCGCGGCCTGCGCGGTTCGATAGCCCATGCTCATGCCGTGGCCCGTGAACCCGCCACAGAACCAGGCGCGCTGCACGCCGTCGGCGTTCAGGGATTCGGCGGCGGCTGATGAGACCGGTTCGATCAGGGGCAGGCCGCTCTGTGAGAAGCCCATGATTCCGGCCCAGCGTGCGATGGTGCGCTCTCGCACGTGCTGAACGGAATCAAAGCCCAGCACGCTGGCGGCGAAGGCTTCGAGCGCGCTCTGGGTCCAGGGGGTGGGTTCATCGTCATAGCCGGTTTCGCGGTCGGCGAAATAGGTTCGGCAACCGCCGACAACAACGGTGCCGTCGGCGGCCTGGCGGACGTACTCGCTGCCGTGGTTGAGGTAGTAGGAGCGTGTGAGCGTGAGTCCTTCGCCGTTGAGCGCGAGCATCTGCCCTCGGCGGGGTTTGATCCGGTCTTGAAGTTCGCGGCTGAGCAGGCCGGCGTAGGCGTTAGACGCGAGCAGCACTCGGCGGGCGTGAACGACCGTGCCGCAGGCACTGATGACGCGAACGCCCGCACCGTCTGGCTCGATGGATCGCACATCGATGCCTTCGTGCGCGGGGCGGTTAAGTTTCGCGGCGAGCATGCGCACGAGTTCGACCGGGTTCACGGCGGCGTCGTTGGGGTTGATGAGGCCGCCGCGGGGCCGGAGGTGCCGCCAGAGCGTGTCGATTGCGGCTGTTGTCGTGGACTGCCGGGCTTGGTTGGCATCGGCCCACTGCACGTCGAAGCCGTCTTGGGTGAGGAGGTCGGCCGAACGGCGGAGTTCTTGCTCTTGCGAATCAGAGATCGCGACGAGGCAGGAGGGAACGCGCCGATAGCCCGGCAGCGACTCGACGCCGGCTTCGCGGAGGCGTTGGAGATTTTCTTCGGTCCATCGCCAGATGAAGGCCGCTCGCTGACGACCGTAGAGGGAGATTGCTTGTTCGTAGTGGTCTGCGGCGCCCCGCATGAGAAAGCCGGCGTTTCGGCCGCTGGCCCCGATGGCGATCTGGCCGCGCTCGAGCACTTCGACGGTCAGGCCTCGGCGTTGGGCTTCGAGCGCTGCGCTCATGCCGCAGATGCCAGCGCCGACGACGCAGAGGTCGCAGTCGAGGCGAGAGCGTGGCGGTGCTGTGTTGGGCGCGCGGGTCCGAGCGGAGGGCGTTGTCATCATCCAGTGGCTGATGGACATGCTGGATGATTGGCGGGTGTGGTGCGGAGGGCGAGCGGCTAACGGTCGA
>JBGSRG010000369.1:0-1928 GCA_041737685.1 Phycisphaerales bacterium
CTTGGGCCACGTCGCGCTCGGTTCGGTAGCGTTCCTGTGATTCGACCGCGGCGGCTCGGGCCACGGCTTCTGCGCGTCCGAAGGCGATCGAGACAATGGTGGCGGTGGCAAGCACGAGCACGAACGCGGAGGCGGCGGCGATAGCGGTTCGGTTGCGTGAGGCGAACTTGCGAAGTCGATAGGTGGCGGACTCTGGCCCGGCGGTGAGCGGTTGGCCCGAAAGGTAGTTGCGAACATCGCGAGCAAGATCGAGCGGCGAGGCGTAGCGCCGCGTGCGGTCTTTGCGCATGGCCTTGAGCGGGATCCACTCGAGTTCTCGTGCGAGCGCTGCGCTGAGCCGTCGCGGATCGGAAGCGCGATCTCGGGCGATGGTGTCGGCCTGGGCCTGATTTGCGCCCGAGAGGCGTGTGCTGGGCCTCGGAGGTTCAACGTCGCGGATGACGCGCCGGATCTCGTCGTAGCCACGGCTGCGGAGCGTTCGAGAATCGAAGGGAAGGTGGCCGGTGAGCAGCTCGTAGAGGAGCACGCCGAGTGAATAGACGTCGGTTCGGGTGTCGATATCGAGCGCACCGGCCTCGGCCTGTTCGGGGCTCATGTACTCGGGTGTACCGATGATCTGGCCGGTCTCGGTGAAGATGGTTTTGTCGGTGAGCGTGTGGCTGATGGCCTTGGCTACGCCGAAGTCGATGATCTTGACGATGCCACGGGCACGGACTTCGACGCTGCGGCTGTCGCTGATCGAATCGGCGTGAGTGCGGGCACCGGGATCGTCGGGGCGGTCGGCATCGTCGATGGTGGTCTCGGGCACGCTGACCAGGACGTTGCTGGGCTTGATGTCGCGGTGGATGACGCCTTTGTGGTGCGCGTGCTGCACGGCCTCGCACGCTTGCATGAACAGGACCAGACGCTGGCGGATGGAGAGGCGGTGGCGGTCGCAGTAGTCGGTGATAGGTTCGCCCTTGACGAACTCCATGACGAAGTAGGGGCGCGAGCCGGTCTGGAGGGACGTGACACCGCCGTCGAGCACGCGCGCGATGTTGGGGTGCTCCATGACGGCCAGGGCTTGACGCTCTTGCTCGAAGCGAGCGATGACCGCTGCGGAGTCCATGCCCGGCTTGATGACCTTGAGGGCCACGCGCTGGACCATGGGCTGTCGGCGCTCGGCGAGATAGACGATGCCGAAGCCGCCCTCGCCGATGGAACGGAGCAAGCGATAGGGACCGATGGAGTCGCCGGGATTGGGCACTGCGCCGGAGGTGCCGGGAGCGCCGGGCGCACCGGACGTCGGGTACTCGGACGGGTCATGAGGGTTGGGTTCGCCCTCCGGGTTGGGGCTGAAGGCACCCGTGGCGCCGGTGGGGAACTGAGGCGGGGGAGGACGTTCCATCCACAAAGCCTATCGCGGTGGCGGGGAGGGGCCGCAGTGTGCTGGCGGGGGCGGGGCTCTGGTGTGAAGTTTGGCGGAGTGTGAGACAGCAGATGTTCCACCTGCGGAGTGACTTGGTAGGATGTTTGTTTATGAAAGCAACTTCAGGACTGTGCTTGTTTGCGTGGATGGTCTTTGTGCTGATGGCGATGGCCGCTTGCGATGAGCATGTGCAGGATCGTGCGGACATCCGCAAGGCGACTTCGGACCTCTTGGCGGCTTACGAATCTGGCGACGGCACCGCCGCGGCGAAGCTGGTCACTCAGGAGTCGCTGGATCACTACGGGACGCTTGTCAAAGTTGCACTCGACGGCAAGCCCGAGCAGGTGCGGGCGCTGCCGCCGCTCGACAAGTTTGAGGTGTTGAACCTTCGTGCGCGGTGCAACCGCAAGCAGCTCATCGGTGTGGGCGGTATCGCTTATCAGAAGTTGTCAACCGAACAAGGATGGTGGTCTGGCTTCGAGGCTTACGACTTGACGAGCGACCTGACGGGTCTTCAGAT
>JBGSRG010000391.1:0-2554 GCA_041737685.1 Phycisphaerales bacterium
GCGCCTGCGCGCGGCGCCTGAAACCGAACTTGACGCGGCACTGCTCTTGGAGCATGTGCGATCGCTGCCCACCAAGCGAGCGGCTTATGCCGATCAGGCACACATGGATGGGCTGCGCCGAACCGAGACGATTATCTTCGACAAACTCGCGGCCCTGGGCTATCAGCCCCAGCGTGATCCGGTGGACTTTGTCGGCAGTCGCACCCGGCGAGGACCGGCGAGCGGCGATGAAGACGCGGCCGACACGGCTGATGCCGCCGATGGTGCAGATCAGCCCGAGCGTCAGCCTTGGAACAACATCTATGTTGATCTGCCGGGCGTGGGCCAGCACGCCGACCAGTGGCTCATCGTTGGCGCCCACATCGATGCGGTAGCAAACTCGCCCGGCGCTGACGACAACGGCTCGGGCACCGCAGCGCTACTCGAAATGGCTCGCGTGCTGAAAGACCGTCCGATGCAGCGTTCGGTGCGGCTGATCTTTTTCAACCTTGAAGAGGTCGGCCTGGTGGGTTCGCGGGCCCACGCGCTCCGCATGAAGGACCGTATCGACGCGGGCGAAATGAAGGCCGTGGGCATGATCGCGATGGACATGCTCGGCTATTACTCCGACAAGCCCAACAGCCAGAAGAGCCCGATCCCCAAGATGGGCGCTTATCAGCCGCCCACCGTCGCCGATTTCATCGGCATGGGCGGCATTCTGGCCCACCGCACATTCTCGCAAGCGTTGGACAGCGCGATGCGACAGAGCGCGCCCACGCTCAAGACTGTGGTCGTCGACTTTTTGCCCATCGCTCCGCCTGATCTTTTGCGTTCAGACCACGCGCCGTTCTTGGCGATCGGTGTGCCGGCGGTCATCGTTTCTGATACGGCCAACTTCCGGTCGCCCCACTATCACCGCCCGACCGACACCGTCGCCACGCTTGACGTGGCGAGGTTTACGCTGTGCGCTCGCGGCATGGTCGGCGCGGTCTATCGGCTGGCCGGACCTGTGGGCGAGCCGCTGGTTCGGCTGGCGCCAACGGTCGAGGGTGTGGACGCGCCGTCGGAGCGGTGAAGTTGAACTGGACGGGAGCAAAAGGAAAAGCCCCCGGCACAACTGCCGGGGGTGGAAGACGAAGTAATGACGATCGGCGCGACTGCTTTGCTTGGTTGAAACCTGATCGCACGGCCGCGGGGCGCAACCAAACGCGGCGTCCGACGCTTCGAATCAGCGCTTCGAGAACTGGAATCGACGACGGGCACCCGCCTGGCCGTACTTCTTCCGCTCGACCTCGCGTGCGTCGCGGGTCAGGAAGCCGTTGTCGCGGAGCGCGTCTTCGAGTGTTGGGTCATAGTCGCGCAGGGCGCGAGCGATGCCGAGCCGGACGGCCTGGGCTTGGCCCATGTAGCCGCCGCCGGCGATACGGCAGACGACCTCGAGTTTGTCCTTCATCTGCGTCACGTTCAGCGGCGCAAAGCAGTCGTTGCGGTCGCGCAGTTCAGAGAAGTACTGCTCGACACTCTTGTAGTTCTTGCTCGTGAGTTGCACACGAACGCCCGCCGCGCCCTCTTTCGCCGGGCGAATGCGGACGCGGGCCACTGCGCGCTTGCGACGACCCGTTCCCCACCACCAGCCGTGCTTGGCCTCGCCGGGCGTGCGCACCTGGCGCGTCATCTGCTTGGGCTTATCGAGGCTCGCGGGGTTGATCGAGGAGAGGCCGGTAATCTCGGAGAGGTTGGGAATCTCGGGGAGGCTGGTCATGGTGTGTTCTGCTGGTGCGAAGGTGTCTGTCAGACTTCGGTCAAAGGGCTTGTTTGGGGCTGTTTGCTTCAGGCTGCTTGGTTGAGGCTGTTTGGTTCGTGATTCGTCGCGGCTGGCGGGGGTTTCGAACAACGCTCGAGTCATGCTCACGCCGTGAATTCAGAGCGAGAACTCGGAGCGCAAAATCAGAGTTGGATCGCCACAGGCTGTTGGGCCTGGTGCGGGTGCTCGCCCGCGGGATAAACCTTGAGTTTCTTCATCATGTGCCGCGCAAGGCGGTTCTTGGGCATCATGCCCTTCACGGCGTCTTCGATCAACTTCTCGGGCCGGCGCGTGCGGAGCGAGCCGTAGGACTCTTCTTTAAGGCCGCCCGCGTGATAGGTGTAGCGCTGCTTCTTGTAGATCTCGGCCTTGTTGCCCGAGAGTCCAACCTTGGTGCCGTTGGTGATGATCACAAAGTCGCCGCAATCCACGTGCGGCGTGTAGTCGGGGCGGTGCTTGCCCATCAATATCTGGGCGACGTCGGCGGCCAAACGGCCCAGCGGCACGTCGGTCGCATCGACCATGAACCAGTTCTTGTGGAGGGCGGTTTCGGGCGTATGGAGCGTGGTTTGGCGACGCATGTTGAAGTTTCCAATCGAAGCAATTGCTGCACACACAGCGGCGGCGGCACGGCGGGAGGTCGGGACGCAAGAGGCCTCGAACGCAACCGGCTCAGAACGCACGCAGCGGTCAGGCCGAGCGTCCGACGCCTTGCGGGGCGGGACGGGGGTTCGCCGCCTACCGGGCGGGGCGGGCCGAGAGCGGTCCCTC
>JBGSRG010000406.1:0-7196 GCA_041737685.1 Phycisphaerales bacterium
CGGCTGCGGCGCACCCGCATCGCCATATCGGGCCGCACGCGACACCACGTCGCGCGTCTCGATCGCCGCGCCCGGCGCTCCAAACGTACCGGTCGCATCGACGCTCCACGAAGATCGGAACTCGACAAATCCCGCTCGGTCTGCGGCGACGATCTCGTTCGGCTCGTCGGCATAGCCCACAACGAACTGACCCGACACCAACCGCCCAATCTCGATCGAGCGAAGATCGCCCGCTGGGTCATAGGTGTAACGAGTGACAACGCCGTTGGCATCCAGCCGCTGAGCCACCCGACCAAGGAAGTCATACCAGCACTCGACCTCCCACGGCTTTGACGTGCTGATCGGGTTCGCACCGTCTCGGCGAATGAAGCGGGGCTTGGCTTTGTCGTATGAGCGGACGTTGAACGAATCGTCAACGATCGGTGCGCCATAGACACTGGCTGAAGAGGCCGAGAGCGATGCACCGTCAACGCGCTCACCGATCAACCCCTCATTGCCGATCTGAACCACTCGGCCTTCGCCGTACCCGATCGCCACCGACCGCGACTCGTGATCGGCACCGCCCGGGTTAGTTGAGCCTCCAACCACCCGAGTGCCGCGATACCTCGATTCGCTCAGCGTGCCGTCGGGTGCGCGTGTCGCAACCATGCGCCCCGCCGCGTCATACGCGTAGGCCGTGACCCGCGCTGAGGCTGGCAAGGACTGCCAGTCCGAGTAAGTCCAAGCGCCGGAACTGCCCTGTTCGAGCATGGGCCCCGCCGCTGGCCTTGCCGAAGCAGAGGCAGACGAGCGATAGACGGACAAGCCTTCTTCATCGAGGGCTTCCGTTCCAAGTTCCGCTTCGGCGATCACGCGTCCATCAAAGTCGTACCAGTACCAGGTGCGTGTGCGAACCGCGTTGGTTTCGTCGAGCGTGTGCGACGACCAAGCCACGCGATTCCAATCTACTTCTTCGATCAGTCGGTTGTCCGCGTCATACACCGAGTCGGTCCGAGTCAGCTCGCGCTCCCACTTGCCGGGTTGGCTCTGAACGACCATGCGTTTGACTACCGCCCGACCGAGCGAATCGGTCTCAGTCACGCTCGCGCCAGCGGCCGGCGAGATCGAAAACACTACGTCACCGCCCTGCCCGTAGCACATGAGCGAACGGATGAACGGTGCTTGTCCGCTGCCACCCGCCGCGAGAAGCCCGGCCGTGTCGTAGTCGCGTTCTTCGACAACTCGGTCGCCTGAATCGAAGATTCGCACCGTGAGCATCGTCGGGCGCACGCCCAACGACAGCAGGTCTTCTGGCGACGGAAGTACCGCCTCAGGCCCGATCAGCGTCGGATTCATGGCCTCCGGCAACTCCGGAACCAGAGGCCCATACCGGGCCGTCATCACTTCGCGTCCGCCGAAGTCCAGATATCGCAGCGTGGTTGACCATCGCTCCGCCGGGTCCGACGATGCGAATGGATCGCCCACTTCATACTCATCGCTGCGTACGCGACGCATCCGCCAGTCGTACGAATGCACCGTCGCGTAAGCATCGCCATCTGATGCGGGCGGTGCACCGTGATAGCCCGCAGATGCCGCTCCGGAAGCGTCCAACGCCTGATTGTGCGCCCAACTCTCACGCGAATCTCGAACGTAGCGGCGTTCCACAACCGGTTGCCAGACGTCGCTGGCCCCAAGCCCGAACACCGTCCGCTCCTTCAGCACCATGTCGTAGCCCGTGAGTTGAGGAAACTCAGTGCCGACAGGGTGATCGATCGGCCCATTGAAGGGGTCGCTGAGTGAGAGCAACCCTTCGTTCCCCCACAACGTACTCAGGGTACCCTCATACCGGCGCAGGCGCTGCCCCAGAAAGTTTCTGGTCCAGATGTTCACGTTGCCGCCGTGATCCCAAACGCGATACACCTCACCAAGATCGTTGATCTGTCGGCCACCAATCTGAAGCATCTGCAACTGACCCGTCGCGTCCAACACGGGCTCAAGTTCATCAACTCGCACTGGACGACCTTGGGCATCGATCCCGAACTCGCTGCGCTTCAGTTCCTCGAAATCTAGGTCCAAGCCTTCGTCGTCCAGCGGAAGAGAGGTCAAGCCCGTGATCGGCACCGTGCCGTTGAAACGCACATGTCGAATCTCCGTTGCCGATATGGGAAATCGACCCTCGTGCTTGATCACCTTGCCTACCGAACCCGACTCGTACCGCCAGATCGTCGAGTTGTCCGGCGCGGTCTCCGATACGGGTGAGTGCAGGCCCGCGAACACATACTCCCACGTCACATCGTCGCTCAGATTCTCTGGATCGTGTTCGTGTGTGACAACTCGCCGCGCCCACCGACGCGTCGGCTCGATCACGTCGATGTAGTCGCCGCGATAGTCGTAGAAGTAGACCGTTGCGTGCTGAAGCGGCGCCGATCCGCTCGCTCCGGCCAATCGCGGCCAAGGAGTGCCGTAACGCTCCGCCGTCCAGAACTTTCCGCGGGTTGGTTCATCAAATCCGCTCTCGGGATGCTCGTACGGCACGTTGACCCAACCACCCGATGCGGGTGGCACCACATCCACCGCCTTCCAGTCCAAGCGGCCAAAGGCCCCGTAGCCGAGCACCGTCCAGGCGACGCGCTCCAAAGAGTCAGGTGCCGACGCCGGACCCACGGCCGGGTCCAGCACAAGTGCGCTCATCGTCCACTCAGGAAGGCCCTCAGCGTCGTAATACGTCTTCGAGACCGGGTAGTAACCCTTGTCGTCCGGTCGCTGGCACAGCGGCGATGCGATGGTTTTGAGCGTCACCGGACGGTCAATGGCTCGCGGAAGCGAAGACCCGATGTCGTAGGTGCGTTCGTACCACATCGCCGAGAATGGTGCCGAGTATGTCGCACCCTGACTCACGCCCCAAGATGGAACGATGGGCAGCGGCGTCTCCCGAGGTTGGTGGTGCTGAACGGTGCACACCACGTCGCTCGGCCTTTCGGCGTCCACAAACCACTGGTGCGTGTAGTACCTTTGGCCTTCGGTGCCCTTGCGCACACCCTGTGCCACTCGAGCCAAGCGTGTAGACCACGGATAACGACGCAAATCCTCGTCGTCCGCAGCAAACGAGTTCACGCCCGGCATCGTGAGTCCGTACTCAAAGAACTTGACCAAACCGCTCGCTTCGCCCCCGCCCGTAGTCTGTGCAGCCGCCGACCAACCAACAGATCGGTACTCCGTCTCAACGATCTCCCTTGAAAACGATGCCGCTCGATCATCATCGGTCATCAGCGCAAACTCGGTAGGGAACAGATCGCCCACCCGTCTGAAGGTGTGCTCCTCGCCCACGCCCTGGGCCGTCACTGTTGCGCCACCATCCTTGTACTCCCACCGCCGACTCTTGAGCACATAGCCCCAAGCGTTAAGTTCGTAGACCATGCGGCCGGTCTGACCGGCCTTGATTGCCCCCGCTTCCGGCCCGCCATACAACCCCGGCTCATTGTCCGAACCGGTCGGCTCGTTCGGATCAAAGTGCTCGCCCCGCATCATGTCTTCACGAGTCGGAAACTCATCGACCACGACGAGCACCCGCGGCTCATTCAGCAGCGGCGGCTGAGTGGCCAACACCGCCAACGCCTGCGGGTCTGGCTCCTGGGTACCCCCTTCAAGGCTGCCTTGATAGGAGTGCCACAGGAAGGGGTGGACGAACACCGACGGCAGCGGCGGATTGTTGTACGTGTGATTCAGCCCGAGCCGAGTCGAGCGAAAGTTCGCACGATCCTGGTCCGCCACGGTCAGCGGCTGTGGCGTGCGCATGAATCGATGGAGTCGATAGTGCTTCGAGGCGGTCGTGCCGGGGTCATACTGGCTGACCTCTCCAACCGTCGCCCAGTGCCCATCCCAGAAGGCGCGTGGATCGGCCGATCCGGTTCCCGAACCGCCACCACCCAAACCGCCCTCTCCTCCGCCCGTCGTGAGATACTGACCATAACCCGGCGAGTACGTCCACCAATCTCGCATGGTCGGAGCACGCCACGTCGCCTCATCCCACCCGGTCTTTCCCACCGACGCATTCAGGCGGAGCGTCGCGTGCTGCAACAGTGACTCGCGCTTCTGTCCAGAGAGCATCTTCACTTGGGGTACAAGGCCCTTATCTCGTTGATAGAGAAACTCCTCGAAGTCGACTTCCCCAGCCGCGAGCACCCGCTCGATCGCGTCACGCTCGAAGATTCCCTCGATCCAGGGCAGAAGCGAATCGCCTTGCCGCTGATCCACCGCTCCGTTCTTCCCCAATCGATAGTTGGTGACCAGGTTGAAGATGTCGTAAGTGGATTCAACCGTCTGCGAGAACAGCTGGTCGCCTGTCGGGTAGCCACCGTAGACCACCGCTCGGACATCGTTTAAGCGTACCGAGTCCTGCGCTGTGGGCTCTTTGCGCTCGTACATGCGAGTAAGCACCAACAGCGGCGGACCGGTCGGACCTTCAGCTTCTCGGGTCATCCAAAGACCTTCGCCGAGGTCCTGCCACCACGGCCATTCGTTCCACACCCCGTCACTGCTCGATTCGGAGCGATCGAACACTTGGCCAGCCGTTTGCGCATACTGACCGGATCGGTTGTAGTCGTACCGCACGCAGTAGCGCCATGCTTTGAGAGGATGAGAACTGCTCGCGGCCAGAAAGCGACGGTCAATGGGACCATCTAACTCAGACAGCGCTTCACCGAGAATGTTCTCTGGCTCGTCGGCACGCGTCGTCAGACATGTGTCCGCAACTGACTGCAGCGGCGATGGGTCAGCGTTCAGGTCGTAAACATAGATGCGATCGATGGCGCTCGACCCGTGAATCGTCCGCCGCTCGATCTGCGCGGCGAGGGGAGCATGCCACGGAAACCCCGTCGGACGGTTGAAGTGCTCAGAATCGGGCAGCGGAGCATGGCCAGTCGTAGCCGGATCGATGCGAAGAAAGTGCCGATGCGAGTAGAGCAGCAGCCAACGAGGCACGTCCGCTCCATTTGAGTCTGGCTCATTCACTACCAGATGACTGATCTGTCCCTTCGAGATGCAGTTCTGGGCGCATTCAACACAGTCCGGTGTCGCCGCTGAGTCGATCGAGGCTTGCTTGAAAGCGCAGTAATGAACATCCACCGAGTGCCCGTCGCGGTCGTCTATTCGGGTGAGCAGCGCGTAGTACGGTGCCCCATAGCCCGGATTCTTCGCAGAATCCCACACCAAGTGATCCTCGCGTCCATCTGGCTCTCCTACCCCAGCAGAACGAAAGTGATCCGGCAAAAAGGGCCGCTGATGAAGCGATGATTCACGCCAATCGTCCTCGACGGCTCCTGTGAGGTAGTTCGCGTTCCAACGATTTTTCGGCACGTCCTCCCAGATCGCGACGAAGGTATAAGTCAACGCGCCATCGTACAGGCTGACCTTGAACTCCGTGGGCGGTTTGATCCACCCGTGGGTGTAGTTCTCCAACTGCATCCCGCCCGCAACTTCAGTGATCGACTGCGGCAACGGTCCATGCTCGCCCGACGTAAGGGTGCCCTGGCCGTCTTCTGTCTGGGTGTATGTCAGCCTGGCCCGAAACCGCGGCGGAGCCTCATACCGGTGCAGATCCGGCACCCACTGAAAGGGGATCGACTGGTGTGCATCAAGAATCAGCCAACACGTTGCGGGATTGTCGCCAACCACGTCGGGCCGGCGATCATCCAGCAGCAGAATAGGTGCTTCTCCCGCCATCCATCCCGCCCCCAACCAGTCCCATATCCGATCCGTCGCGTCGAACGCGAACTTGTTGCTCCCATCGCTTCCGACAGTCGAAAACCCACTGCCGTGCAATGCTGACCGTGTTCGCGTGAGTCGGAACGTTGACGAACCAACCGGCAGTTCCAGATCGGTGACTTGAATCAACGGCGTCCCGGTCATCAGATCGACCGTCCCGTCAAGCATCGCGCGAGAATGGCCCTGCCAACCCGTCGGACTCGACTTCATCGAGTTCGGCACCAGCGCCCCCGACGCACTGCCTAAAGCCGCCCCTCTCGGGAAGTAACTGCCCGGAACCCAGGCCCCGAGTGTGCCAAAGTTGCCGCGGAAGCCCTGCGGATTCAGCGGGTTCCCCACCGTCGCCGGCTCGAATCGAAAGGGAACAAAGCTCCCCTCCCAGCACATCGAACCAGCACCGTTGGGCGCAGCCCAGCGGTACACCGGGCGATTCACCACCGACAGTCCCCCTTGCTCAACAACACGCTGCGTCTCGAGCACAACACCCCACGACAAATCGCACGATTCACCCGCCGCCACGGTCGGCAATCGCAACGCAGAAATCTCGCAATCGCTGGGTCCGGAGGGCGGTTCGATGGGCGGATCTTCTGCCTGCAAATGCGAACTCATCAACACGACCAACGCCGCAGCGCTCACTCTCGCAGCCAATCTCGCACGAGAAGGTCGTTGCAAGCACCCAAACGACTCAGCGAACTTTGCCCATCTACGCAACAAGTATTGGTCCATCTCATCCACTCCATTTGCTGGGTGAAACGCTTCCGATCTTTACCATCTCTGGTACACGTCAGCCACGCGTGCACTTGCCGAGTCGCAGTGCGCTCTTTCCTTGCAATGACGGCGGTAGGAATATCACGAGTCTGAGTACCTTGTCAAGCAAATGTTTTTATTGTTACTTATCCACAAAGCAGCTACCCGTTATTGTTAAGCCGACCTCCGAGAACTTTAGTGATCGTTCACAGGCTGTGTGTAACCAAAACAAGGGGATCATCCGCACCTGCTTCCAGCACTTAGCGATTTACTCACGTTCGATGACCCACGGCGGTGACTCGATTGCAACGACCACAACCGACCTGCACACCAAAGTCCTCACGCAGCCCGCTTTACAACGTCTGTCATCAGGCGGGTGTTGGCAGTTGACATCGCTCGTGACACCGCCTCCCAACCCACCCGATCACTCCACTCCTTACCCTTTCTGCCCGATTCCCCGCTCCATCGCATTGGATTCCGGTACCTCAGCAGATGTACCGCCGTTGAACCCGCCGCCCCGCTCATCGCTCCTTCCCCCTCTCGCCGCACGCGCCGCTCGCACCTACCGTCTTCAGTATGCCCAAGCCGCCCCGCGATCCTGACGCTCCCGCTCCACCCCCCGCTGCATCCCCAGCCCCGTCCGCCTCCTCATCCCCCGCAACCACCAGCCCAATGCAACCCTCCAACGCCAAAGCACCCGCTTCCAC